>JAEUMA010000225.1 GCA_016793565.1 Rhizobiaceae bacterium | reverse complement strand
ATCGCGCTGGCAAGGCGCTGCGGGTCGGGTGACCTCGGTATACGTCCGGCGGGAGATGGATACCGGAAACTGGTCGCATATGCTTCAAGCCACGATAGCCGACGAAGCGCGTGCTTCTGGCCCATTGCGTCCGGGAAGGCTCTGATCACCTTATCGAGCTGGTGGGCATCGGCCCGCTCTATGTGAATGTTTTCCGATGTCGCGAATGCGCGGATGAGTTGCTCCAACGCCTGATCGGCCAGATAGGCCGCGTTGCGTGATCCGGAACCCGCGAGCAATCTGGCGTCAGCCAAGCATCCCCTCGCCAGCCTGAGCGCACTGGCGATCGTGACCTCACGGCTCATGAAGGCGCCGGCCATACCGGGCAAGGTCGTAACCGATTGTATTCGGCGAGCCCCAGCTCTCCTCGAGAGCGCCGACCGTCGTGGTCAAAATCGTGGCCGGCAGCCCCACATCCCGCTGGATGGACCAGCCGACCATCGGGTCAAGGAGATCGGGATCGGCATTGTCCGGCAACGCGACCAGGAGGTCCCAGTCGCTCCCGGGTCGATGATCGCCACGAGCGCGGCTGCCAAAGAGCCATATGCTGTCCGGCTTCAGACGCGCGCGGATTTCGTCGACCAACGGCTTCAGCTCTGTCGGTACGCCGATTGCCCGTGCCTGCACCTGCTTCATGCACGAATGATAAGTGCATTGGCAGCCGATCTCAACGCTTGCGTTACGCCGAACGAACCGGGCTCCATCCTGTCGTGGCGTTGGCCATCGATCCGGACTTGGCGCCGAGGTCCGCGTTTTCGCGATCTTTTACGTGCTCCAACAGGCGCCAAATCTCGAAAAGTCTCCCCATTTCATCCACACCCCTGCCCGCCTCGCGTATCATCCGCGGCAGTTCCTTCCGCGGGAACGCCGGTCATGACGGTGATTGCGCGGGGAGGAACCGGCGCCTCCGGCGGTGGGCTAACGTGGCCCGGGCTTACATGGAGGCGGCGCCGGCCTCTTTGCCGGCGACCGACAAAACGCCGGCGGGCCGCGCGGAACCGCGCCGCTCATACAAAATCGGAAGGCTCGGCCGGCGGCCCGCTTCCCGAACCCGCACGACAATGGCCAGACGCGAAAAAGCGGGCGTGGCGATGGCAGAGCTTTGCGTGAAAGTTCAGGCCGCGGAGGGCACCAGGGCTTTTGCAGACCAGATGGTCGTCGGTGCCCCTAGGCTTTCCCAGGTTCCGGCGGAGGCGCTGGTCATCGTGCGGATGGTGGCCGGCACACCGGCTTCCTGCTGGATGAGCCAGCAGAGGATCGGATCATGCAGATCGGGATCGGCGTCTTCCGGTATCGCGACCAGCAGTTCCCACTCCTTGGAGCCGGCCTGCGTGTCGCCGAGCAGGCCGATGCTGTCGGGCTTGAGGTGGAGGCGGATGCGGTTGACCAGGCTCCTGAGGTCGGGAGCCATGGCCGGCGCATCGAGCGCCTCGCGATTGACGTGTGCACCCGCCTCGAGGCTCATGGCATCGTCTCCGTCAGGCGACCGCTATGGCCAGCGCGTGGTTCCTGGCGTTCTCGCGCAGGCAGTCGAGGTGGATGGATTTCAACAGGCCGGCGACCTCGCCCGTGGAGCCCGGCCCGCCCAATTCGTCGAGCATCAGCCA
>JAEUMA010000197.1 GCA_016793565.1 Rhizobiaceae bacterium | reverse complement strand
TGGACATCACCGACGAGGAGTGGAACTTCAACTTCGATGTCAACGCACGCGGCGTGTTTCTGACGAACCAGATCGCCGCCCGCCATTTCGTGTCTCAGGGGGCGGGATGTATCGTCAACACCGCCTCCGTCGGCGGCAAGGGCGGAGCACCCTTCCTGGCGCATTACTGCGCATCCAAGTTCGCGGTTATCGGCTGGACCCAATCGCTGGCGCTGGAACTGGCGCCCAAAGGCATCCGCGTGAATGCCGTGTGTCCCGGCTATACGCGAACCGCTATGCAATCGCGCGAAGTGGTTTGGGAAGCCAAGCTGCGCGGCATCTCCGTCGAGGCGATGATGGAGCAATATGGCTCGCTCGCTCCCCTGGGCAGGAACGGCCGGCCCGAAGATGTCGCCGGTCTGGTCGCATTTCTTTGTTCGGATCAGGCGGGCTTCATGACCGGTCAAAGCATCAACGTTGACGGTGGTCTGGTGATGCACTGACCCGGAAAGGTCCGTGGGCCGTCACGAACCTGCCGCGCAGTTCGCCCGACGGCGACATCCCTACCTCTCGAAATTCCAGAAACTCGTGCGAGATATTCCGAGGCCGCCCCTGGCGGTGCCCCTCTCGCCAGCATGTCCCCAAAAAACTCCGCTTTCTGGAAGTACGCCGGGCGGCCGGCACGTTTGCCCGCTCACTGCGGGTAGATCGTCTTCCAGTCGTCCTTCATGCTGACGACATTCCAGCCGCGTTGCGGCGCCGCGTCCAGTGCCCTGTCCAGCCTGCCGAAATGCGACTGGCGATCATAGGCATATTCGCGCGCGGCGTCGTCGTGATGGACGATCAGGCCGAACCTGCGGCCAGGTCCGGACGTGGTCCATTCCAGCATCTGGAAGTCGCCGTCCGAGTTGCCGAAAGCGGCGATCGGACGCTTGCCGATATGGTTGTAGATACCCACCGGCTTTCCCGCGCCGTCGTCGATGAAGTCGACCTCGGCCAGCCGGTTGATGACGGGGCTGGTGCCGCTGTCGTCATATTGCGCCTTGATCGAGGAGCCAACCACGCGCTCCGATGGGATCCCGTAGACCCGGTCGGTCCAGGGGCGCATGAACTCCATGCCGCCGCCGGAGACGATGAACACCTTGAAGCCGTTCGCGTCGAGATAGTCGATCAGTTCGAGCATCGGCTGGAAGACCATCTCGGTATAGAGCCGGCCGGTCTTCGGATGCCTGGCCGATCCGATCCACTGCGTGGCGATCTCAGTGAAATCTTCGCCGCTCATGCCCGAATGGGTAGCGCCCAGCACCTCCATCAATCCCTTCTCGCCTGCGGCGGCCATCCCCGCCAAATCGCCGGCGATGATCGACTTGAACGGCTCGGTGTTCTTCCATTCGGGATGGTTCGCGGCCACCGCCTTCACCCGGTCCAGGGCAAATGCGAGCTGGACGTACATTGGCTGCTCGCCCCACAGAGTGCCATCATTGTCGAAGGTCGCAATGCGGTCGGCCGGCGCCACGTAGTCCGGGCTTCCCTCGGTCGTCACGGCGGTGACGAAGTCGACGATGCTCGCCTTCGTCGCGCCGTTGTTCCACGACGGCAGCGGCTGCGGAACGTCGTTTGCGAAGGCCATCGAAGGTATCGCCAACGCTGTCGACGCAAGCAGCGCCGCTTTGAGCAGGTCACGCCGAGAAAAACCGCCCATCGCTCCACCCCGCCCGCCGCCGTCCGCTCCGGCCGGATTAGCCGATCTCGACGGACAAGGAAATATTTACGCGCCCTGCCCGCCGTGAGACCGTACCGTTTCTAGTTGCCGATGCTGGACCTCAGGTTTTCCTCGATCTTGCTGAGGTTGAACGAACCGGGCGACTGGCTCGGAGGATATTCCTTCATGGTCTGAAGGAACTGTGCCGCCAGCGCCTGGATCGGTGTGACCACGAAGACCCGGTCGAGGAACCAGTCGTTATAGGTGTTCGAATTGTGCTGAGCCTTCTCGAACGGATCGCGCCGCAAAT
>JAEUMA010000188.1 GCA_016793565.1 Rhizobiaceae bacterium | reverse complement strand
TTTTGCGGCTGCATCGAAGCTGTCGATCTCCCCCCTGGTGGGGGAGATGTCCGGCAGGACAGAGGGGGGTGGGAAGGAACGCCAACATCAGCCTTACTCCGCCGCCTCTTTCACCGGGCGAGGCTCGAAATCCTCGCGGAAATGCGTGAGCGCGCTCATCACCGGGTAAGGCGTGAACCCGCCGAGCGCGCAAAGCGAGCCGAACTTCATCGTGTTGCAGAGGTCGGCCACCAGAGCGAGGTTCTTGTCCGGCTCGATGCCTGCGGCGATGCGGTCTATCGTCTCGACGCCGCGGGTCGAACCGATGCGGCAGGGCGTGCACTTGCCGCAGCTCTCGATGGCACAGAATTCCATCGCGAAGCGCGCCTGCTTCAGCATATCGGCGCTATCGTCGAACACCGTTATCCCGGCATGCCCGATCAGCCCGTCCTTCGCCGCGAAGGCTTCGTAGTCGAAGGGCGTATCGAACAGCGCCGGTGGAAAATACGCGCCGAGCGGGCCGCCGACCTGCACCGCCTTCACGGGCCGACCCGAGGCCGTGCCACCGCCGATCTCCTCGACGATTTCGCCGAGCGTCAGTCCAAACGCAGCTTCGAACAGCCCGCCATGCTTCACGTTGCCGGCGATCTGGATCGGGATCGTGCCGCGCGAACGGCCCATGCCGAAATCCTTGTAGAACTCCGCGCCTTTGTCGAGGATGACCGGGACCGAGGCCAGCGAGATCACGTTGTTGATCACCGTCGGTCGGCCGAAAAGGCCCTGGATGGCCGGCAGCGGCGGCTTGGCGCGCACCACGCCGCGCTTGCCTTCCAGCGAATTGAGCAGCGACGTCTCCTCGCCGCAGACATAGGCGCCGGCGCCGACCCGCACTTCGATGTCGAAGGCGTTCGGGGAACCCAGGATGGTGGGGCCGAGCAGGCCGGCATTGCGGGCAATCTCCACAGCCGCCTTCATCCTGGCGATGCCGTGCGGATATTCGGAGCGGATGTATACAAAACCCTTGCTCGCGCCGGTGGCGATGCCGGCGATCGCCATGCCTTCGATCAGAACGAACGGATCGCCCTCGAAGATCAGCCGATCGGCAAAGGTCGCGCTGTCGCCCTCATCGCCGTTGCAGACGATGTACTTACGGTCCTGAACCTGGTCGAGCACCGTCTTCCACTTGATACCGGTCGGAAAGCCCGCGCCGCCGCGGCCACGCAGGCCGGAATCGGTAACCGTCTTGACGATGTCGGCCGGGGCCATCGCCAATGCCTTGCGCAGGCCGGCGAGGCCGCCGTGGGCCTCGTAATCCTCCAGCGAAACCGGATCGATGATGCCGCAACGCGCGAAGGTCAGCCGCGTCTGGCGCGCGAGGAAGGGAATCTCGTCGGTCCGGCCGAGCGCAAGCCGGTGGACGCCGCCCTTCAAAAAGCCCGCCTCGAACAGCGATGGCACATCCTTGGCGCGGACCGGACCGTAGGCGACTCGGCCGGCCTCGGTCGCTACCTCGACCAGCGGCTCCAGCCAGAACATGCCGCGCGAGCCGTTGCGCACAACCTTCACATTAATGCCGCGGGCGGCGATCTCGTCGGCGATGGCGCGCGCCACCTTATCGGCGCCGAGCGCCAGCGCGCCGGCATCACCCGGGACGTAGATGGTGACGGTCATAGCCGCACCTCCGCGGCGATTTCCTCCAACTTTTCCTGATCGACGCGGCCGATCACCTCGCCGTCCAGCATCGCCGAGGGTGCGCATGCGCACAGACCGAGGCAATAGACGGGCTCCAGCGTCACCGCTCCGTCCTTCGTCGTCTCGTGGAAGTCGATGCCCAGCAGTTGCTTGGCTTTCGCGGCGACCGCTTCCGAGCCCATCGACTGGCAGGCTTCGGCCTGGCAAAGGCGCAGCACATGGCGGCCAGCGGGGGCGTGGCGATAGTCGTGATAGAAAGTGACTACGCCGTGCACTTCGGCATTCGAAATGTTGAGAGCCTTCGCGATGACGGGCAGCGCATCCTGCGGCACGAAGCCGAACTCCTCCTGCACGCCGTGCAGGATGGGCAGCAGCGGCCCCTCCAGACCTTCAAGGTCTGCTATGATGGCCGCGGTCTTCGCCGCGATCTCGGTACTTGCGAGCTGCACGGACATGCAGCGCCCTCCCTGACAGGATCTCTATGGTGACAACACCATAGCGCTCCCGCAGGTTCAATAATGCGGATCCGTTGCTTGATAGAGATTTTCTATTGAAACCCCTGCAGCTCCACCGCCAGCAGCCGCGCCTCATGCATCAATGCCGAAACGAGCGGCGTATGCGGCTCGCGATACGCAGCAACCAAGCCGACCAGATGTTTGGCGTCGGGCTCCATAATCGGAATGGCGCGGATCGGTTCAACGAAACCGAAGGTCTCGGCCAGGTTGAGCGGCATGATCGATGACCACTTGCCAGTGCGGATATGGGAAAACAGCACGATCATAGAATTCGATTCGAGGGTAGGCCGCGCCTCGACCCCCGCCTCGCCGAGATGCTGGTTGATGATGCGGCGGTTCTGCATGTCGGGCGTCAGCAGGCAGAGCGGCATCGCAGCCACCTCGCGCCAGGTTACCGAATTGCGTTCGGAAAGCGGATTTCCGGCCGCCGTTATGAGCTGGTAGCGCTCCGAATAGAGCGGCACGGTGGCGACCCGGCCCAGCGGCTCGTTGTCCAGATAGGTGATGCCGGCGTCGATCTCGAAATTCTCCAGCAATGTCAGAACCTCGATCGACGTGCGCGACAGCACGGAAAAGGTCACGCCGGGATGCTTCTCGCGAAACGGCGTGGTGATGCGAGGGGTCATTGCGAGCGCGGTCGGAATCGCAGCAAGGCGGACATGGCCGGTCAGGCCATGTCGGGCGGCGCGCATTTCCTCGCGCATCGAGCGGGTGTCGCCGACGATACGGCGCGCCCATTCGAGCACCCGCTGCCCCTCTGGCGTCAGACCCTGGTAGCGCGAGCCGCGCAGCACCAGCATCACGCCCAGCGTGTCTTCGAGCTGCTTGATGGCCGCCGAGAGCGTGGGCTGCGTGATACCCAGCTCCTCGGCGGCCCTGCCGAAATGCTGCTCGCGGGCAAGCGCCATGAAGAACTCGAGCTTGTCGATCATGGCGCCGACTATACGGGATCCTCACGGCGCGCATAGCGCCGGCTCGCCGCCGACCCGGCTAGGTCCGTTTCGTGTCAATCAGTTCGCGGGCTGCGGCACACTCTGCAGAGGCGTTGTCGCTGCCTCGCCAGATTGGAGGTCCGGTTTCACCGGCGTTATAGCCTTCGCCATGTCGCAGGCCTTTCCGCCCTTCTTGCAGACATAGGTCACCGATCCCATCGTGTTGTCCTTGACGACGGTTCCGCAACTGCCGCCGCTCGTCTTGCAGGCGCTGCCGACATCGCTGGCGCCATACTGCGCCGCTGACGCGGGCTCCGCACTAATCATGACGACGGCGCAGTAAAATACCAACTTCGCGAACGATTTCATCCCGATCTTCCTTTGTCCTGGGCACTCTTCTTGGTGCGTCGACACTAACCGAATCGGGTGAACCCGCCATGAACGGATCGGCCCTGGCAGGGCCTATGCGTTCTGATCGACCATGCCGCAATTGATCATCCACGGCGTGCCGTAACGATCGGTGACCATTCCGAACATCGCCGCCCAGAATGTGGGCTCCAGCGGCATGATAATGGTGCCTCCCTCGGCGAGCGCCGAGAAGACGCGGCGAGCACGCGCCTCGTCGTCCAGCATGATCGAAAGGCTGAAGCCGGTGGGCGCCGCCGAGCCGGGAGGCGAGTCTGCCCCCATCAATTCGGCGCCTTCCGCCACCAGATACGCGTTGATGATGCGGTCCTTCCAATCCGGCGGAACCTGGTCGGCGATCGGCGTCTCGCCATGGCTGATCATGGCCTTGATCTCGCCTCCCAGCACGCGCTGGTAGAAGGCGAAGGCCTCCCGGCAGTTCCCGTCGAACGAAAGATAGGGGATGAATCGCATACCTGACATCTCGTGATCTCCATTCTTTCCCGCCACGGCATCGGCGGGGATGCTCCAAGGACGTTGCGCACCTTCACGGCCCGACATCATCACAACTGATTCTTCGCAGGCCCGGGAGGATGGGCCCGATCGCCGGCGAAGGCGGCTTGGTTCCGCCGCCGCCATGCACTATCTGGTGCAGTCGACCATCAAGGCAGCGCTATCATGACCATCAGCAAGCAGCTCGTCATCGACCGGCTGAAGACCGTGAACGGACCGGACTTCACAGGCAACATCGTGGACCTCGGCCTGGTATCCGAGATTTTCATCGCCGATTCCAAGGTCTTCTTCTCCATCACGGTGCCGGCCGCTCGGGCGCAAGAGCTCGAACCGCTGCGCGAAGCCGCCGAACGCGTCGTGAAGGCTATCCCAGGGGTGACGGGAGCGGTGGTCGCGCTGACGGCCGAAAAGAAGGGCGGTGGCATGGCCTCCGCGCCGGCGCCGAAGCCGGCACAGCCGCCGGCGGCGCGCACCCCTGCCGCACCCGCCAGGCCGCCCGCGCCCGCTTCGCACGCCAGCGGCAAGCGCGGAGTGCCGGGCATCGAGGCCATCGTCGCGGTCGCCTCCGGAAAGGGCGGCGTCGGCAAGTCGACCACCGCCGTCAATCTCGCGCTCGGCCTCGCAGGCCTAGGCCTCAAGGTCGGACTGCTCGATGCCGACATCTACGGGCCGTCCGTTCCTCGGCTGCTCGGTCTGTCCGGCCGACCGGAGACCGCCGACGGCCGGATCCTGAAGCCTATGGAGCGCTACGGCCTAAAGGTCATGTCGATGGGCTTCCTCGTTGACGAGGACACGCCGATGATCTGGCGCGGGCCGATGGTGATGTCCGCGCTGACGCAGATGCTGCGCGAGGTGGAATGGGGCGCACTCGAAGTGCTGGTCGTGGACATGCCGCCCGGCACCGGCGACGCCCAGCTGACCATGGCGCAGCAGGTGCCGCTCGCCGGCGCCGTCATCGTTTCGACGCCGCAGGATCTTGCCCTGATAGACGCGCGCAAAGGCCTCAACATGTTTCGCAAGGTGGACGTGCCGCTGTTGGGCATCGTCGAGAACATGAGCTATTTCGTCGCTCCCGACACCGGCAATCGCTACGATATCTTCGGCCACGGCGGCGCCGAGCGCGAGGCCGGCAGGCTGGGCATACCTTTCCTCGGCGGCGTGCCGCTGGAAATCGAGACGCGCGAGACGTCGGATGCCGGTACGCCGGTGGTCGTGTCGCGGCCCGAGAGCGCGCAGGCCGGCGTCTACCGCACCATCGCCGCGAAGGTGCTGGAAAGGCTGCGGGCCGAACATGCCACGGCCGAGGCGTCGACGCCGGCTATCATATTCGAATAGGCGTCTTTTCGGGCAGTCGACGCGGGGGAATACGCACCGCCCCTGCTCAGGCCGCGCCGAACTTGCTGCCGAACGTCGAGAAAAACTCGCCCGCCAGCTTCTTAGACGTGGAAGCGATGAGACGGCTGCCGAGCTGGGCGATCTTGCCGCCGACATCGGCCTTGGCCTCGTATTTCAGGACCGTGGCGTTAGGCCCGTCCTCGGTCAGCGTCACGTCGGCGCCGCCCTTGGCGAAGCCGGCGATGCCGCCTTTGCCCTCGCCCTCGATCGTGTAGGAGCGCGGGGGGTTGAGGTTCTTCAGCGTCACCTCCCCATTGAACGTCGCCTTGATCGGCCCAATCTTGAGAACGACGGTGGCCGCCATGTTGTCGCCCTGCTTCTCCAGGCTTTGGCAGCCCGGAATGCAGGCCTTGAGCACCTCCGGATCATTCAGCGCCTCCCAGACCTTTTCCAGCGGCGCCTCGATCCGTTCCTCTCCTTCGATCACCAGGGCCATAACGTTCCTCCTTATCTTTGCGGAAGACGTATCGCAGGCAACCAGCCCTGTCCATTGCGCCAGAGGTGGATGAAGCGCCAGTCTGCTCTTGCCGGTTTGGTAGCGTTGCCATATCGATGCGTGACCCAAATTTCGGGAGAGTCCGATGGCAGGCGAAAGCAAAAAGAAGAGATTCCGTTCACAGGAATGGTTCGA
>JAEUMA010000088.1 GCA_016793565.1 Rhizobiaceae bacterium | reverse complement strand
TGCCGCACGCGGGCGGCGCGTGTCCCACATGGCGAGCGGCGTTCGCCCGAGAAGCTGCCATCCGCCGGGTGTCTCCGACGGATAGATGCCGCAGAACCGCCCGCCGAGGGCGACGGAACCGGCGGGGATGCGCACGCGTGGGCTGCTGCGGCGCGGCACGTCGAAGGCCGGATCGTCGCAGGTCATGTAGGCGAAGCCTGGTGCGAAGCCGGTAAACGCCACCGTGTAGGTCGTGGCGGCGTGACGACGGACGAGTTCGTCGGGCGACCAGCCGAGCAGGGCGGCGACGTCCGCCAGATCCTCGCCGTCATAGACTACTGGAATCTCGAACGCATCGCCTCGCCTCTCGATGTACCCGGCCAGATCGAGGCTGGAGATCGTATCGAGAAGTTCCGCGCGATCGGTAAAGAGCGGGTCGAAGCGCACCAGAAGCGTGCGGGCGCCGGGCACGAGGTCCATCACGCCGCGCAGTGGTTGCGCCTGCATCCTGTCCAACAGCGCGAGCGTCGGCTCTAGCGCGTCGAGTTCGACGAGGAGGCCGTCGCTTCCCGCCGGCAGGAAGCGGAGGTTTTCAGCCATCGGCGAAGGAACCGAGCGCGACGCCGCCGCCGACCAGCCGCTCGCGCAGCGTGCGGGCGATTGAAACCGCCTCCGGCGTATCGCCGTGAATGCAGATGGACTGCGCCTCGATGGCGATGTCGGTGCCGTCGATGGCCGTGAGGCGGCCTTGGTTGACGAAGCGCAGCATACGGGCGGCGACCGCCTCCGGATCGTGGATCACGGCGCCGGCCAGCCGCCGGCTGACGAGGCTGCCGTCGGCATTGTAGGCGCGATCGGCGAAGGCCTCGCAGACGACGGCGAGACCGGCAGAGCGCGCCTGCTCGACTATCGGCGCGCCGGCGAGCACCATCAGGATCAGCGAGGGGTCGACGGCCTTGATGGCCTGGATGACCGCGGCCGCCTGCCGCTGGTCATGGGCGATGGTGTTGTAGAGCGCACCGTGCGGCTTCACGTAGCGGACGGCGGTTCCGCCCGCTTTGGCCAAGCCCTGGAGCGCACCGATCTGATAGATGGTGTCGCCGATCAGTTCGTCGCTGGACGGGTCCATGTTGCGGCGCCCGAAGCCGACCAGGTCGCGATAGCCGACATGTGCGCCGACGGCTACGCCCAGCCTTGCGGCCTGTCGGAGCACACCTAGTATCCCGGCCGGATCCCCGGCGTGGAAGCCGCAGGCGATATTGGCGCTGGTCACGATCGAGAGCATGGCGCCGTCGTCGCCCATTGGCCAGGGCCCAAAACTCTCGCCGAGATCGCTGTTGAGATCGATGCGCCGCATGTCCACTCTATTCGAAAAACGTATTCTTGAACGACTTCAAGAATACGTTTCAACAACGCCGTAAAGGCCGAATCGACAGGTGAAGGCGGGTAAGAGGGCGCAGATTGCTCAGGCCACGCCCCGCCGGGCCGCCTCGATGGCCGCAACGTCGATCTTCTTCATTTCCATCATCGCCTGAAAGGCGCGCCGTGCCTCGTCGCCACCAGCCGCCATCGCTTCCGTCAGCACGCGCGGCGTTATCTGCCAGGATATCCCCCACCGGTCCCTGCACCAGCCGCATGCGCTTTCTTCTCCGCCATTGCCGACGATGGCGTTCCAGTAGCGGTCGGTCTCCTCCTGGTCGTCGGTCGCGATCTGGAAGGAGAAGGATTCGTTGTGCTTGAAGATCGGCCCGCCGTTGAGGCCGAGACACGGAACTCCGGCGACCGTGAACTCCACCGTCAGCACGTCGCCGGCCTTTCCGGAAGGATAGTCGCCGGGCGCCCGGTGGACGGCCTTCACGCTGCTGTCGGGAAACACGGTCGCGTAGAAATTCGCCGCCGCTTCGGCGTCCTTGTCGTACCACAGGCATATCGTGTTCTTGGCAATCGCCATCGATTGTTCCTCCTTATCGACCAGCCTTCAACGCCCGCGCCGACGAATCCCAAAACGCCTCGGTCGGTGTCCATGAAATGCGGGGGCCGTTCGTTGTGTTCCCAATACCGGCCGCTGATGCGATGCGGAAGACCTGCCGTGCAGGGCCGCGTGGCGGACCGCCTCGACTTCGGTTAGCCTTGGTAATCGCCGGTGGGGTGGGTGGTCCGTCCCTGGCGGGATGACGTTGGCCGGCGGAAGGCCAGGCTTCGGTATGGCTCGGTGCGGGACGAAGTTTGCTCGGAGCGCGGTGCTGTGATGGCGCGAGATATTCCGGCGCTGCGTATTCTTGAAGCCGGCGAGGTGGACGCACTTGTCGATTGGGCGGCGAACGAAGGCTGGAACCCAGGACTCGACGACGCCGCGGCTTTCCGGGCAGCCGATGCCGAGGGGTTTCTCGGCGCCTTCGTCCGAGGCGAGATGGTCGCGGGCATAGCGGCGGTCGCCTATGGCGACGCCTCCGGCTTCATGGGTCTCTACATTTGTCGTCCCGACATGCGCGGCCGTGGCTTCGGGCGGGCGGTATGGGATGCCGGCATGGCGCGGCTGGCCGGGCGCACAGTCGGGCTCGATGGCGTGCCTGAACAGCAGGCCAACTACCGCAGCATGGGCTTCGATCCTCTCTACCGGACGGTGCGTTTCAGTGGCCGCTTCGCCGGGACGGGGTCTGCTGAAGGAACAAGGCGCCTCCTGCCCGACGATTTTGACCATGTAGCCGCCTTCGACCGCCGCTTCTTTCCCGCGCCACGTGGGGAATTCCTGGCTCGCTGGCTTTCGGCTCCGCATGCGGCGATGGTTCGGCTGCGGAATGGTAAGGTCTGCGGCTACGGCGTTGCGCGGCGCTGCCGGGAAGGGTTCAAGGTCGGTCCGTTGTTTGCGCTCGACCATCATGTCGCGACCGCGCTGATGGCTGCGCTCGCGGACGGCTGCGACGGCGTCGTCCATGTCGACGTACCTGATCGGCAGGAGGCTTTCAGCGCCTTGCTGGACGCCAACGGCTTTGTCGCCGGTTTCGAGACAGCGCGCATGTATCGGGGCCCTGCGCCGGCGGTCGCTCTCGATGGCATCTTCGGCATCACGTCCCTGGAACTGGGCTGACGCGGCCCATATGCCGGGCCTGCGGTGTGCCGTCCGCGCGCAGCCGGTTTATCCGAAAATAACCTTGGACACCAGTTCATGCGCGCCCTGTGGCTTGTAGACCCTGGTTCCCGAATTGTCGCAGTTGGTAATCTCGCCGACCTTGATGTCGTCGTCATTGGTGTAGAAATCCAGCCGGACCAGATTGAACCTGCTGGACAGAACCCTTGAGATCTCCAGGATTTCCTCGATCATACGCGGCTTCGGGATGATCCCTTCGAACGGCGGCAGCGGGCTCTGGACATCCAGCCTCGTCCAGTCGACGGTGAAATAGTCGTTGCGGCGTCTTGTGGTATTGCCGAGGACCGCGTTGAGGAGTTTGGGTTCGCCGAACAGGCAGTAGACCTTGACTTCATAGTAATTTCCAAGAAACGGCTCAATGATGATTTTGGGATCGAGATGCCCGTAGTTGGCCTCCCGCGTCATCAGGTAATAATTCTGCCGAAGCCAGGCCTTGACGGCCGTCTTGTCAATTCCGCTGTGAGCGAACTGATAGGAGCCGCTCAGATGGGTAGGCTTTACGGCGCAGTCGGCAGGAAAGTCGTAGCGGTCGATCTCGGCGTCGGATCTCAGAACGGCGGTGGTGTCGACGCAGTAAGAACGTCCTATCAGTCCGGCAACGTAGATTTTGGCCAGCTCCTTGTCGGTCACGAACACCCGCAGTGGTTTCAGGATCTCGGCCGTCGTCTTGACGTGGAACATGACGTCGTTGAGCAGAGGGCGCGTGGTGGGGCGGCGAGCATGGGCCGACAGGAATGCGCAGTACGCGGCGACGGCATCCCACAACCGGTCGTACATTTTCGGCTGGCCGACCACGTCGAACGCGGTCTGAGTCATTATGCTTCGTGTCTTTTCCTTGTCCCAGGACACAAGGCGGGCATAGAGTTCGTCGAAATCCGAGACGGACAGCCCCGCTTCGCGGCCCAGCACGCGTAGCCGGTCCTCCAGTGTGCCGACGAAGCGGTCGAAAAGAGGATTGCTATAGGTCTGGAAGTCGAGAATACGCTGCGGCGGCATTTTCTTGGCAATCCCCGGCGGCCTTCACGCTGCCGAGGCTATGCGCGCGGGACGTGATGATCAAGGAGCCCTCAACCGTACCGACGATTTCGCTCCAGAGAACAATTCGGGAGGCGCATGGGAAATCCATGCGCCCCACTTGGTGTCCGCCCATCCTCCCCGCGACGGCCGCTACGCCTTGATGAAAGCCAGCATGTCGGCGTTGAGTACGTCGGCGTTGAGGGTCAGCATGCCGTGCGAGAAGCCCGGATAGACTTTCAGCGTTCCGTTCTTCAGCAGCTTGATGGACTTCATCGCCGCGTCCGCGATCGGCACGATCTGGTCGTCGTCGCCGTGCAGTACGAGCGTCGGCACGCTGATCGCCTTCAGGTCCTCGGTCTGGTCGGTCTCCGAGAAGGCCTTGATGCCCTCGTAGTGGGCCTTGGCGCTGCCCATCATGCCCTGCCGCCACCAGTTCTGGATCACGCCCGGATAGACCTTGGCGCCCTCGCGGTTGAAGCCGTAGAAGGGGCCGCCCGCCACGTCGAGGAAGAATTGCGCGCGATTATCCGCCGTGGCCTTGCGGAATCCGTCGAACACCTCGCGCGGCAGACCCTCCGGATTGGCCGGCGTCTTCAGCATCAGCGGCGGCACGGCCGACACCAGCACGGCCTTGGCGACCCGCCCTGCCGGCTGGCCATAGCGGGCGACGTAGCGGGCAACTTCGCCGCCGCCGGTGGAGTGGCCGATGTGAACCGCGTTCCTGAGGTCGAGATGTTCGGCGACGGCAAAGGCGTCGGCGGCATAATGGTCCATGTCATGGCCGCCGCTGACCTGGGCGGAGCGCCCATGGCCCCTGCGGTCGTGGGCGACGACGCGGAAGCCGTGCTGGACGAAGAACAGCATCTGCGTATCCCAGTCGTCTGCGGAGAGCGGCCAGCCGTGATGGAACATGATCGGCTGCCCGTCCTTCGGGCCCCAGTCCTTGTAGAAGATTTCGACGTCGTCCTTGGTGGTTACGTACGACATTTCATTGGATCCTTCGGTCTTGCCGTATCGACGGCTTCGGGAGATGGGAGGATGGCCGCCACGCGGCGGCCACCCTCTCTACTACATCTCCCGGTATCAAGTGCACTCGTCTTCCGTTGAAGACGTGTGTACGGGTTGGAACGCCGGCGATGAACACGACCAGCCGCGATATTCCGAGGACGGACAAACCAACTTCCTTTGCGAACTCTGAAGCTGCGTCACTGTCTGCGGGGGATTCATTTTTCAGATCACCCGCGGCCGTATTCCTTGGCGCAAGCAGGTAGTGTCGCGTCGAACCGCGTTCCGCTGCGTCTTTCGCACATGTTACCGCCGCATGGAGCCAGCGACCACCGCCGTTCGATGTCGAGGCGTCCCTTCGGCAGGTCTGCAATTTGACAGGAAAAGGCAGATTCTGTATGATTATCAGACAATCTTATACCGATATCCGGGAGGTCGCGTGTTCAGGGGGAGTTGTCATTGCCGTTCGGTGCAGTACACGGTCGAGTCGATCGACGACATGTGGCATTGCTACTGTCAGACCTGCCGCAAGACGCACAGCGCGCAGCGTAATACCGCCGCCAAGGTCGACAGGAAGAATTTCGCCGTCACCGCCGGAGCGGATTCGCTGACCGCCTATGAATCGATGCCGGGCAAGTTGCGGCATTTCTGCTCGAAATGCGGAGCGCACATCTACGCGGAGTTTCCGCATCTGCCCTTCGTGGTGCTGAGGGCTGGAAGCCTGGACGATGATCCGGGCATCCGCGTTTCCCGCAGCGTATGGCTGTCGCACAACCATGCCTGGCTGGACGAGGATCCGTCGGTTCCGCATTACGAAGAAGGCGTGCCGCCCGCGCCCTGAGGCGGTTCCCGATCGTCTGCCGGGGTGTTCGCTCGGCCGGATGCGTTCAGAGCCCGGCCAGGCAGATGTATTTCATCGACACGTAGTCATCGAGGCCGTGCCGCGAGCCTTCGCGGCCGAAGCCTGACTGCTTGACCCCGCCGAACGGAGCGACTTCGGTGGAGATCAGGCCGGTGTTGACGCCGACCATGCCGTATTCCAGCGCCTCGGCGACGCGCCACACCTGGCGCAGGTCGCGCGCGAAGAAGTAGGCGGCCAGCCCGAACTCCGTATCGTTGGCGAGCCGGACGGCTTCCTCGGCCGTGTCGAAGCGGAAGACCGGGGCGAGGGGTGCGAAGGTCTCCTCGCGCGCAACCTTCATGGCGGGCGTGGCGTTGGCGATCAGCGTCGGCTGAACGAAGGTGCCGCCAAGAGCGTGCGCGCCGCCGCCAACCACCACCGTGCCGCCCTTCGCCACGGCGTCCTCGATATGGTCGTGGAATTTCGCGGTGGCCTTCTCGTTGATCAGCGGTCCGATGCTGACGCCCGGCGCAAAACCATCACCGACCTCCAGTTCGCCGACGCGCCGCGCAAGGCGGTCGACGAACGCGTCATAGATGCCAGCCTGTACGTAGAGCCGGTTGGCGCAGACGCAGGTCTGGCCGGCGTTGCGGTATTTGGATTGCATGGCGCCTTCGACGGCGGCGTCGAGATCGGCGTCGTCGAAGACAATGAACGGCGCATTGCCGCCGAGTTCCAGCGACAGCCGGAGAACCTTCTGCGAGGCCTGGGCCATCAGCAGCCGGCCCACCCCCGTGGAGCCGGTGAAAGTCAGCTTGCGAACCTTGTCGTTGTTGCAGACCTCCGTTCCGAAACTGCTGGCATCGCTGGTGGGGACCACGCTGAAGAGGGCCCCAGGAATTCCGGCGCGTTCGGCTAGCGTCGCCAGCGCCAGAGCCGAAAGCGGCGTTTCCGGCGCCGGCTTGAACACCATCGCACAGCCGACGGAAACGGCGGGCGCCATCTTGCGCGCAACCATCGCGAACGGGAAGTTCCAGGGCGCGATGGCGGCGACGACGCCGACCGGCTGGCGGATGACGATGATGCGCCGGTCGGTGTCCGGCGCCGGCAGCGTCTCGCCGGCGAGCCGCTTCGCCTCCTCACCATACCATTCGATGTAGCCGGCCCCGTAGCGTACCTCGGCGCGGGCTTCCGCCAGGGGCTTGCCCATCTCGGCGGTGATGATCGTTGCCAGGTCCTCGACATTGGCGATGATCAGGTCGTAGAGGCGGCGCAAGGCTGCCGCACGAACCTTGGCCGCCTGCGCGGACCATTCGCGATGGGCCGCATGCGCGGCATCGATCGCCTGGCGGACTTCGGCGACGGAGAAATCCGGCAGGTCCGCGAGCAGCGCGCCGGTGGCCGGATTATGGACCTGGAGACGGCGTCCGGAGGATGCGTCCGCGCGCCACAGGCCGCCCACCGGGCATCGGTCGCGCAGGAGCGACGGATCCGAGAGGCGGCCGATCAGGCTGGTGGTGTCTGTCATGGGAAGCTGAGAGCTCGGGTCAGATCTGGTTTCGGATGTGCGGCATGCGGGCGTAGACCGCCACCATCGGAACGATGAGGAAGCCGATCACCGCCTGCTGGCCGGCGAAGCCCAGGCCGAGCCCCACCAGCAGCGACGTCAGGACCGTTAGCACCAGCGCGCCCAGCACCGTAGAGCCGTAGCCGCCGGAGCCGCCGAGCAGCGACGTCCCGCCGATGACGACCGCGGCTACCGTGCTGAAGAGGTAGGGATCGCCGACCCCGACGAAGCCGCCGCCCGAGAAGCCGAGCAGCAGGATGCCCGTAAGCGCCGACATCGCGCCGGACATGCCGTGCACCAGCACCCAGGTCCGGAATTCGGAGATGCCGAGGCGCGACGCGGCCGTGCGGCTGCCGCCGAGCGCATAGATGCCGCGCCCGAACCAGGTGCTTCTCATGGCCCACACGATGAAGACGGTGATGGCTGCCCAGATCACCACCACGGGCGGTATCGGGATGCCGAAGGTCTTACCGTTGAAGGCGGCGATGTTGGTCAGCCACTTCGGCACAGGCGCGAAGCTGGTGCCGCCAAACGATGATCCGATCGAGGTGAAGATCTCCGCCGCCCCGACGGCCGCGAAGCCGACGCCAAGCGACACGATCAGCGCCTGGCCCTGCAGCCGGAAGCTCAGCCAGCCGTTGATGCACCCGACGAGGAAGCCGAGCACTAGGATGATCAGCATCGCCACCGCCGGCGGCAGGCCGAGATTGAGAAGCTTGGGCAGCAGGATGTTGGCGCCACCGATCAGGAACGGGATGGAGAGGTCCAGCCCTCCCAGCAGGGAAACCAGCGTCTGGCCGATCGACGCCAGGCCGAGAAATGCGGCAAGCAGCAGGATCGAGCGCAGGTTGCGGACGGAAAGGAAGCCGGTCACCGCCAGGCCGCCGACGATCAGCAGCAGCACGAGCAGCGCCGTGCCGATCACGATCGAGCGGTTACGGCGCAGAAAATCCTGAAGATTGCCGCCGGATGCTGAATTCGCGGAGACGGTCATGGTCATGGCCGGGCCTCTCAGTTGGCGGCGCGCCGCGCGGCAAGCACGTTGACGAGGAGCGAGAACACCAGGATCAGGCCGAAGGCGAGCTTGGTCGCCGAGCCCGACAGTGTTCCGAAGTTGAAGGTCGCAAGAAGGTTGGCGATCAGGAACATGTTGAGCGCGCCGAGCACGGAGCCGATCGCGCCTCCCCTGCCGCCGGCGAGGCTCGCGCCGCCGAGCACCAGCGCGGTGACGGCTTGGAGCGTGAAGGTCCCGCCCTGCGTGGGATCGCCCGATGCGACCAGCGCGGTGTAGCAGACGGCCGCGAGGCCGACGAAGACGCCGCCCAACATATGCGCGGCGATCCTGACCGCGGCGGTCGGTACGCCGGCGGTGTAGGCCATGCGCTCGTCTGCACCGGTCAGGCGGAGGTTGGTGTGCAGCGCGCTGCGCCAGAAGACGAACCACAGCGCTAGCGCCGCCAGAACGATGAAGGTGACCGGTGCGAAGATGGTGCGCCCGGCGCCCCAGCTCATCATCCAGTCCGGCGCCAGTCCGCCCGCCCGCGGCATGATCAGAAGGTTGAGCCCGGACAGGAACAGGAAGCCGGACAGGCTGACGATGATCGGCGCGACCCGCACGTACAGAATCACCAGCGCCTGGCAGAGCTGGTAGAGCGCGCCCATTCCCATCGCCCAGGCGAAGATGACCAGCGGATGGGTGAAGCCGCCAGCGGTCAGCCAGGCGACGATGGTCACGTTGATGAAGCCCATCAGCGGGCCGACGGAGAGGTCGACGGAGCCGCGGCCCGACATGACGATCGGCGTCAGCGCCAGCGTGCACAGCACCAACGGAGCGGCGACCACGATCGCGCCGCCCAGCCCCTCGGAGGTGAAGAGATTGGGGCTGCGGATCATCGCCAGTACGACCAGCACCACGAACAGCGCCGCCGGGACGGTGAGATAGCCGAGCGTCCTGCGCTGACGAAGCAGTCTTTCGAACATCACGCCTGCTCCGTTGCTTCGAACGACAGGTGGCGGGCACTTTCCTGGCCGAACATGGCGGCCAGGATGTCGTGCTCGCCTATGCGCTCGCCGGCGAGCGAGCCGAACACCGTCTGGTTGACGAACACGTCGACCCGGTCCGCGAAATCGAAGAACTCCTCGATCTCGCTCGACAGGTAGACGACGGCGCCGCCGGCTTCGGTGAAGCGGCGCAGCTCGGCGTAGAGGTCGCGCTTGGTGCCGAGGTCGACGCCGCGCGCCGGATCGTTGAGCACGATGACCTTCGGTTCGCGCGCGAAGGCGCGGCCGATCAGCACCTTCTGCTGGTTGCCGCCCGACAGCGAGGTGATCTTGTTGGTGGACTGGTTGATCCTGATCCGCAGGCGATCGACCTCTCGGCGGAAGATTGCGCCGAGGCCTTCCTTGCGGATGATGCCGAACGGCCCGAGCCGGCGGCTGTAGATGCCGATCACCAGGTTCTCGTAGATGCTCTGGTCGGGAAAGATGCCCTCGCGCCGGCGGTCGCCGGAGACGTAGGCGATGCCGAACTCCTCGGCGTCGCGCAGCGCCGCGATCGGCCGCTCACCGGCGCCCGAACGGCCGCACACCTTTCCTTCAAGCGCGGGCTGAATCCCGGCCAGCGCCCGGAGAAACGCGTCCTGGCCCTGTCCGTCGAGACCGGTCACGCCGACCACTTCGCCGGCGCGGACGGAGAAGTCGAAGGGCTGCGCACCCGCTTCGAGCCGCATGCGCGTGGCCGACAGCAGCACCTTGCCTTCGGCAACCACCTGCCGGTCCGGCCGTGCGGCCACCTCCGCCTGTCTTCGGTCTGCAGCCGACATCAGAGCGAGCAGGTTAGCCTCGGTGATGTCCGCCTTGGCGAGGGTGCCGGCCGTCTCGCCGTCGCGCAGCACGGTCGCCGCGTCGGCGATCTTCACCAGTTCGGCGATCCGGTGGGTGACGATCAGAATTGTCGCGCCCTGGCTCTTCAGTCGCGCGATCTCGCCATGCAGGCGAACCATGGAATCGAGGTCGAGCGCAGCGGAAGATTCGTCGAGCACCAGCACTTTCGGCCGGCGCAGGATTCCGCGCGCGATGACGATCCACTGCTTGATGCTGAGAGGAAAGGATCCGACG
>JAEUMA010000108.1 GCA_016793565.1 Rhizobiaceae bacterium | reverse complement strand
ACAATGACCTCTATCTCTTGGTCCTGAATGGGTTTTTCGTCTCCGACTGGGGATTCGAGCAGGGCTTTTCGTTCATCGCGCCCATCTGGTCCGTATCGATCGAGATCTTCATCTACATCGTCTTCTTCCTGACGCTCCCGTTCCTGTTCCGCTGGGGAATAGTTGGCCCCGTCTGCGCGGCGGCCCTGTTCGCCGTCCTCGCGGCGACCGGTGTCCCGGGTGTCTTCTGGCCTTGCGGCTTCTTCTTCTTTGCCGGCTCGGCCGCCTTTTGCCTAACTCTGGCGGGGCGCGCGCCGCGCTTGGCCGCCCTTGCTCTAGCTTTGGCCGCTCTCATCGCGGGCTCACTCATGCCCCAACTGGCTGAAGCCAAAATGCCCGCGCTGTTCCTGGCCGTCATGCTTTGCGCCGCGAGTCTTGACCTCTTGCGCGCCGGCATCGTGCCGCGGCGGCTGCGGTGGATCGGCGACATCACCTACAGCGTCTACCTGCTGCACGTGCCATGCCAGATCCTGCTGATGACCGCGCTTGCCATCGCCGGCATCGACCATTCGGCCCTGGCGCGGACCCCGTGGTTCTTCCTGGCATTTCTCGGCGGGGTCATCGGCCTGGCGCGGCTCAGCTTTCTCTACGTCGAGCGCCCGGCGCAGGCCTGGCTGCGCCGCAGCTTCGGCCTGCGCGGTCCGGCCGGCTCGAACGAAGCCCGCATTGCCGCACCGTAACGTCCCCTTTGCCGGCCTGATCGCGAAACCGTCATAATTGCCTGCTCGACCCGTCGTGGATTCGCACTACTATCGGTGCAGTGCACAATGAGAGGCGAAATGGCCGAGCCCGGCAATCCCATTTCAGCGATGACGCGGCTCAGGAACTACTTCCTGACCGGCGTCATCGTCAGCGCGCCGCTGGCAATCACCGCCTATCTCGCCTGGACGGTGGTGCACTGGGTGGATTCCTGGGTGAAACCATACATCCCCTCCTTCTACAATCCCGACAACTATTTGCCGTTCGCGGTGCCCGGCTTCGGCCTCATCGTCGCGCTGGTGATGATCACCCTCATCGGCTTTCTGGCGGCGAACTTCATCGGCCGGTCGATCGTGTCCTTCGGCGAACGGCTGCTAGGCCGTCTGCCCATGGTGCGCGGCGTCTACCGCGCGCTGAAGCAGATTTTCGAGACGGTGCTGTCGAACAGGAGCGAGATGTTCCGCACCGTTGGTCTCGTCGAATATCCGCGCAAGGACGTGTGGTCGCTCGTTTTCGTCGCCGGAGAAAAGGAGACCGAGATCAACGCCAGGCTGGACCGCGAAGGCGACCCGCTGGTCGCCGTCTTCATGCCGTGCACGCCGAACCCTACCACCGGCTTCCTGATGTATGTCTACCGCTCCGAGATCACCATCCTCGACATGACCATCGAGGACGGCGCCAAGCTCATCGTCTCCGCCGGCCTGGTCGCGCCGGGATACAAGCGCAAACTGGTGACCGCCGACGGCGATGCGCTGGAAGTCGGGCTCGTCAATCCGGCAGTGGAAAAGGTTTCGAACCTCCGCTTCAAGTGAGGCTCAGCCTGCCCTGAGCAGCCGGATCGCCTGGTCGCGCCCGAACAGATAGAGCAGCAGGCGCAGCGCCTCGCCGCGCTCCGAGCGAAGCTCGGGGTCGTCCGCCAGCATCGCCCGCGCATCCTCGCGCGCGGCCTCCAGGAGGTCGGCGTGGAATTCCATGCGCGCCACCCAGAAGCCCGGGGTGCCCGACTGCCGGGTGCCCAGCAGTTCACCTTCACCGCGCAGCTTGAGATCCTCCTCGGCGATCAGAAAACCGTCTTCGGTGTCGCGCATCACGGACAGCCGCTTCTTCGCCGTCTCTCCGGCGTCCGACTTGTAGAGCAGCACGCAGGAAGACGGTTTGCTGCCGCGCCCTACACGCCCGCGCAACTGGTGGAGCTGCGCGAGGCCAAAATTCTCGGCGTGCTCGATCACCATGATGGTGGCGTCGGGCACGTCGACGCCCACCTCAACCACGGTCGTCGCCACCAGGATACGCGTGGTGCCGTCCTTGAAGGCGGCCATCGCAGCGTCCTTGTCTTTGCCGCTCATACGGCCGTGAACGAGACCCACGGCCGATCCGAATGCGGGCTCCAGGGCGGCAAAGCGATCTTCCGCCGCCGTCAGTTCGACCTCTTCCGATTCTTCGACCAGCGGACAGATCCAGTAGACCTTCTGGCCGTCGGCGACGGCGTCGCGGATGCGGCCGATCAGTTCCGTCATGCGCTCCATCGGCAGCGTCACGGTGCGGATCGGCTGACGGCCGGCCGGCTTCTCGGTCAGCCGCGAAACGTCCATATCGCCGAACGCGGTCAGGACCAGCGTGCGCGGTATCGGCGTCGCCGTCATCACCAGCATGTCGGGAGCCTGGCCCTTCGCCGTCATGGCGAGCCGCTGGTGCACGCCGAAGCGGTGCTGCTCGTCGATCACCGCCAGAGCGAGATCCTTGTATTCGACGCCTTCCTGAAACAGCGCGTGGGTACCGACGAGGATATCGATCGAGCCGTCCGCAAGGCCTTGCAGCGTCTCGCTGCGTTCGCGCCCCTTCTCGCGACCGGTGAGGATGGCGACGTGCATCCCCGCGCGCGCCGCAAGTGGGCCAATGGTCGCGAGATGCTGCCGCGCCAGGATTTCGGTCGGCGCCATCAGCGCCGCTTGCGCCCCGGCCTCGACGGCGCGGGCCATGGCGAGCAGCGCCACTACCGTCTTGCCGGAGCCGACATCACCCTGCAGCAGGCGCAGCATCCGCTCGGGGTCGGCGAGGTCGGCGGTGATTTCGGCGACCGCCTTTTCCTGCGAGCGGGTCAGCGAATAGGGCAGGGCCGCAAGAAGCTTCTCGACGATCCTGCCGTCACCGGCGATCGGCCGCCCCGCCAGCCGCCGCGTGCGGGCGCGCACCAGCGCCAGCGAAATCTGCCCGGCGAGGAGTTCGTCGTAGGCGAGCCGACGCCACGCCGCGCCTTCTGGTGCGACATCTTGGGGATCGGCCGGGTCATGCAGCCGCGCCAGTGCCGCTGCGAATGGCGGAAAGCTCCGCCGTCGAAGCGTGTCGCCCTCCAGCCATTCCGGCAAAGCGGGGAGACGGGAACGCGCCTGCGCGATGGCACGCCGCAACACCTTCGCCGAGAGCCCCGCCGTCATCGGATAGACTGGCTCGACCAGGGGCAGGGCATCCACGTCGCCCTGCCGTGCGATGTGGTCGGGATGCACCATGCTCGGCCGCCCGTTGAACCACTCCATGCGCCCGCTGACGACCACATGTTCGCCTTCCGGCAGCGTCTTCTCCAGCCAGGCGGCGTGGGCGTGGAAGAAGGTCAGGGCGATCTCGCCGGTGTCGTCGTGGGCGTAGACGCGATACGGCACCGAGCGGTTGCCGCGCGGCGGCGGTTGGTGGCGGTCCACCCGCACCTCCAACGTGACGATCGCTCCCGAGGGAGCGAGCGCGATGCCCGGTCGGTTGCGGCGGTCGATGATGCTGTGCGGCAGCGTGAAGAGAAGATCGCCCACCCGCGCGGGACGATCGCCGAGATCGGCCGGAACGACCTTTTCGATCAACGCGGCGACCTTGGTTCCGACGCCGTCCAGCGCGGTCAGCGGCGCGAAGATCGGATCGAGTATATCCGGGCGCATCAGGTGACGTCCGGGCGATGGCGGTGCGTGCGCATTCCCGAAGATTAGAACTCGACTGCAACCGCGCAAGGCTGACAGCCCACTCTGTCCACGCTATATGCGCCGGTCTGACTGAAGGTATGCATGGAATGGCCCTGTCGACGGAAGAGTTGACCTTGCGCCGGCGCAAGCTGCGTTACCGCTCGTGGCATCGTGGCATGCGCGAACTCGACCTGATTTTCGGCCCGTTTGCCGACCGCTTCGGCGAAACCTTGACCGAGGCCGAGATCGGACAATATGAAGCCTTGCTGGAGATACCCGACACTGAGATGCTCGACTGGATGACCGGGCGCGTGCCGCTTCCCGACGCGCTGGACACGCCCTTGATGGCCAGGATCATGGCCACCGGCCGAGCCTGAATATTCCGAGAACCGCATGAGCCTGCTTATTCCCATCGGCCTCAAGAAGGACCGGCCGGGGCAATATCTCGTAGACGGCGTGGCGGACGGCTTCGAGGCCTTCGCGCTGGCTTCGGCGGCGGCCGAGACCGCGCCGGACGGGCCGGTCGTGTTCGTCGCCCGCGACGGTCAGCGCTTGCCTGCCATCGTCGAGGCGCTGGCTTTCGCCGCGCCCGACCTGCCGGTGCTGGAGCTACCGGCCTGGGACTGCCTGCCATACGACCGCGTCTCGCCGGGCTCCGATGCCGCTGCGAGGCGGCTCGACGCCATGGCGGCCATGATCGGCCTGCGCCAGTCTCCGCACCGCGCCGTGGTGCTGACCACCGCCAATGCGCTGCTGCAGCGTATGCCGCCCGCCGCGGCCATCGAGGCGCAGACGCTGAAGGCGCGCGCCGGCAACGTCATCGATATGAAGGTGCTTGTCGCCCGGCTCGAAAACGCCGGCTTCGAGCGCGTCGCCACCGTGCGCGACGTCGGCGAATATGC
>JAEUMA010000084.1 GCA_016793565.1 Rhizobiaceae bacterium | reverse complement strand
TGTCGTCGGCGCCCCATTCGCTCGACAGCGCGTTGATGCGGATCACCGTCTCGCCGCCGAACGGCCGGCCGGCCGAAAACAGACCGATCAACCTTTCCCGCGCGCGCGCCTTTTCGCTTGGCGCGACCGAATCCTCGAGGTCGATGACGACGGCGTCGCAGCCGAGCGCAGGCAGCTTGGCCAGCGCCTTGTCGTTGACGGCGGGGACATAGAGCACCGAGCGGCGACGGCGGAGCTTTCGATTCTGCATGTCGCTTTCATGCATCGCACCCTGCACGCGCGCAAGCCTCTCGTCAGCTGCGGGCTTGCGGCCGGATCACGAAGGTGCTTGCGTCGGGCAGAAAGAACGGGCGGACGGCATGGCGCGATTCGATAGTGTGATCATCGGCGGGGCGATCGTCGGCAGCGCTGTCGCCTATTATCTGCGCGAGGAAGGCTTTACCGGCTCGATCGCATTGGTGGAACGCGATCCGCAATTCGCCCATGCCGCCACCACCCTGTCGATGGCGTCCATCCGCCAGCAGTTCTCGATCCCCGAAAACATCCGCCTGTCGCGCTTCACGCTCGATCTGTTCCGGCGCCTGCGGGAGGAATTCGGCGCCGACGCCGACATCGCCTTCCGGGAGAAGGGCTATTTGATCCTGGCCTCGGAGGAAGGACGCGATGTGCTGGCGGCCAACCACGCCGTGCAGTGCGCCGAAGGCGCCGACGTCGTGCTGGAAGACGCTGATGCGCTGACGCGGCGCTTTCCCTGGCTCGCCACCGCAGGCATCGCGCTCGGCGCCTATGGCCGCAGCGGTGAGGGCTGGTTCGACGCGCATGCGCTGCTGTCGCTTTTCCGCAAGGCGCTGCGCCAGCGGGGGGTCACCTTCGTCGCCGCCTCGGCGGCCGGCATTTCGCGGGCGGGCAACCGCGCGACGGCGGTTTTGCTCGACAGCGGCGAGGTGCTGGAGACGGGGCTTGTGGTGAACGCGGCCGGGCCGAACGCCGGCGTGGTGGCCGGCTATGCCGGGCTGAAACTGCCCGTCGAGCCGCGCAAGCGCAGCGTGTTCGTGTTCGAGGCGCGCGAGCGCTACGACGACATGCCGCTGCTGGTGGATCCCAGTGGCGTCTATGTGCGGCCGGAAGGCTCCGTCTACGTCACCGGCGGGGCGGAGCCGGAATCAACCGACGGCCCGGCCGATCCCGCCGACTTCGAGCCCGAATGGCCGCTCTTCGAGGAGGTGATCTGGCCGGTCCTGGCCGAACGCGTCCCCGCCTTCGAGGCGATCAAACCGACCCGTGCCTGGGCCGGGCACTACGACTACAACACGCTCGACCAGAACGCCGTGATCGGTCCGCATCCGGAAGTGACGAACTTCATCTTCGCAAACGGCTTTTCCGGCCACGGTCTGCAGCAGGCGCCGGCCGTCGGCAAGGCGGTCGCCGAACTGATCGTGCACGGCGGCTACCGCGGCATCGACTGCTCGGCGTTCTCCTACGAGCGGATCGCTGCGGGCCGGCCGTTCCGCGAGCTCAACGTGATCTGAGGCTACTTCGCACCCGGAAACCACTCGATATGACTGTCTCCGGTGCGGCCGTAATAGATGGCGCGACGGCCCGCGAGAGAAACGAAGTAGCCGACACAGCCGCCCGCGGCGATGCGGGCGCAAAATTCCAGGTAGGCGATCTCCCGCCGCTGGATCGCATGCACTGCCGCCTCCACGACGGCTGCCGAAAAGCCTTCCGCCGGGCTCGCGACAAGCGGAATGCAAGGCACTACTTCGGAGGCGCCATCTGGCATGTAGTAGACCTTCTCGTGGCGAATGAGGTCGGCGTGATAGCGCTCCAGTCCGACCGCGGTCAGCTTCCCGATCACTTCGGGGAAGCTGATGCGTTCCTGGTCCGAAGCCAGGGTGCATTCGCGTATCACGGTACGTGCCTGGGCATCCATTCGCCGTCCCTTCTTCGTCACTACGGTCTTAGCCGTCTTTTCAATCGACCGGCGCGGAATGGAGATCGTGGCGCCGGGCCAGTTCTCTCATCTTAAGCTCCAGCAGGTGCCGTTCTTCCGGCGGCAGATGGCCGAAGAATTCTGCATCGTTGGCGTCGGCCAACGCCGCCAATTCCGGCACCAGCGCCTTGCCTTGCGCCGTGAGGGCCAGTGC
This sequence comes from Rhizobiaceae bacterium, assembly GCA_016793565.1. Lineage (GTDB taxonomy): Bacteria > Pseudomonadota > Alphaproteobacteria > Rhizobiales > Rhizobiaceae > JAEUMA01. The sequence continues at coordinate 71 of JAEUMA010000084.1, read as the reverse complement.
CTGGAAACGTCGGTCGCCCGGCGCACCGGGACCCCGTTCCACCAACCCCTTCGCAATCAACCTGTCGGCGA
>JAEUMA010000070.1 GCA_016793565.1 Rhizobiaceae bacterium | reverse complement strand
ATCGCGGAGACGGCAGAGTTCTTCTCCTTCGGCACCAATGATCTGACCCAGACGACATTCGGCATCTCTCGCGACGATGCTTCCAGTTTCCTGGAGACCTATCGCCAGAAAGGCGTGATCGACCAGGATCCGTTCGTGTCGCTCGACGTGGACGGAGTGGGTGAACTCGTGCGCCTTGCCGCGGAGAAGGGGCGCTTGACGCGCCCGGACCTTAAGCTCGGAATATGCGGCGAGCATGGTGGCGACCCGGCTTCGATCAGCTTCTGCGAGCAGGTGGGGCTGGACTACGTCTCCTGCTCGCCGTTCCGTGTGCCGATCGCCCGCCTTGCTGCCGCCCAAGCGGCGATCGGCCGCAAGGACTGACCTCAGCTCACGACCGTCCTGTCGGTGACGCGCCGCCAGTTGCTGCCGTCGGAGAAGGCCAGAACGGCGCCGCCCGTTTCGTCAGTGACATGGACGATAGAGCCGGCGCCGCTGCCCGACGCCGAGGGCAGCGAAGCCTTGGCGTATTGGCCAACCCGCACCGGGCCATCCGCGTGGATGCGTGCGGTGGGAGCGGTGATACCAACGCCGAGGTCGCCGGCAGGTGTGATGCGCATCCTCTCGCCATAGGAACCGCCTGTCGAGAAGGTCCAGAATTCGGCGCGCGTGGGTATGACACCTGATGATACCGTGCCGTCGACCACCCAGCGCAGGTTGGCGCAGGCCACATAGGCCGACCCGTCATGACCCTGGCCGAAAAAGGCCTGTACGACATCGCCCGATACGACAGCGCTCTTGCTGCCAGGCGTGCCGCGCGCCTTACGCGACGCCAGCGAAGGGCCGTTGGCCGTGCTGTCGACCCGCTCGTGAATGGGGTTGGTGCCGGTGCGAAGGATATGCAAGGGGCCTTCCGGCGCATCGGTGCCGAAGCCGACATGGGCCGTAGAGTGGTCGATCACCATGCCGGTCTTCCAGGTCGAGCCGTCGGCGCTCACCTTGATATGGAGATTGTCGTTGCCGGTGGTGCCGAGTTCAGCCCGGCCGGAATAGTTCGTCTGGAAAAGCAGCGAGACGGTGTCAGACGCAGCCGCCTTGTTGACCTTGATCCGATGGTCGTCGCCATTATGGTCGAACAGGGATGCGTCGCTCTTTAGGCTGAGGCGATTGGAGGCATCGGCGGTGGTGTTGATGCCCACCATCGCCACCGGATTGACCGATGCGACGGCGGCGGCGACCCAATCCGCTCCGTCGAACACCGTCAGCGCGGCCTCGTCCGCGATCCAGGCGAGCCAGCCTTCCAACGGCACGGCAAAGGCCCAGGCGCCGTCCTGCCACATCGCGATTTCGGTCGCATGGCCGGTCCATGCGCCCGAACCTGGCGCGGCGACGACGTAGCGGTCGCCCTGACCGGGCGAATCGGGCGGCGAGGCAAGGTCGCGGTCGAGCACGGCAAGCTGAACCAATCCGTCGAGGATGCGGATCGCTTCGTTGTGCGTGACATGTTTCTGTGCCTGCGAGGGCAAGATGTAGGGCAGGCGGAGATTGGGGCTTTCGTCGCTCATCGGGGCCTCGGCCGTTTCGTTTTGCCCGAGTCTGCGCTGCAACCGGGGCAGGTGGACAAGAAAGACGGCCGGAGCGGCGTCGGCTGACATGCCACCAACCGAAATCCCCGATTCCAAAAGGCTTTAGGCGATACCTGAACGCGCGCAGAGGGGACTGTCAGCGAAATCGATCCACAGCCCCAATAAAAAAGGCCGGACGCTTTTCACGTCCGGCCTCGCCGATTCGTTATGAGGAAAGAGTTCAGCTCTTCTTCTTCGGCAGAAGCGACCAGATCGCCGGAACGATCGCCGAGGCGAGCGCTACCTTGATGAGGTCGGGTACGATGAAGGGCAGAACGCCGGCCGTCCAGGCAGCCTGCGCGCCGATCAGCGTGGCGAGCCACGCGAAGCCGAGGCCGAGCATGATGGCGTCGGCCACCAGCATGGCGCCGAACATCTTGAAGGGGTTGGTGCCCCAGCCGCGGTCGGCGGCCGAGCCGACGATGCCGGCCATCACCACGAAGCCGAGCAGGTATCCGCCGGTCGGACCGGCCATATAGGCGAGCCCGATGCCCTTTTCAGGCGTGCCCTGGAAGACCGGCAGCCCCATCGCGCCCTGGGCGAGGTAGAGCAGGACGGTGGCGACCGCCAGGCGCATGCCGAAAGCCGCGCCGATCAGCAGGACGGCCAGCGTCTGCAGCGACAGATAGACCGGACCGAGCGGCACGTTGGTCTTGGCCGACAGGGTCAGGATAATGGTGCCGGCAACGGCCAGCAGAACCTGGATCGCCAGGCGGGTCGTGCGGTTCTCCGGCAGGGCCAGGGAGATCATAGCGTTGGAAGTCTTGGTCGCCGCAGCCATTGCCGAAAATTCCTTCACGTTTCCGATGGTTCGCAGGAAAAAGTCGAGCTTTTCGTATATGGGCTTCGGCGGCGGGCGGCAATCGGTTTTGCTGCGCCTGCGAGGAAAGCAGGACGGGCATGGCGCTGGATTTCGACACACGCTTCGAACCGCACTACGGATCGGCCGTTGACATTGCGCCCGGCGTGCGCCGCCTGACGGTCAACAATCCCGGTCCCTTCACCTTTCACGGCACCAACACCTATCTGGTCGGCGAAAGCACGCTGGCCGTGATCGATCCGGGGCCGGACGACGACGCCCATCTCGCGGCGCTGCTTGCCGCCATCGGCGACCGGCCGGTCAGCCATATCCTGATCAGCCATACCCATCGCGACCACTCGCCGCTGGCGCGCCGGCTGCAGGATGCGACCGGCGCTCCGACGCTGGGTGAGGGGCCGCACCGCTCGGCTCGGCCGCTGCGCATCGGCGAGATCAATCCGCTCGACGCCGGCGGCGACCGATCCTTTGTGCCAGATCGCCGGCTGGTTCATGGCGAGACGATAGAAGGTGACGACTGGACCCTGGAAGCTCTGGCGACGCCGGGCCATGCGGCAAACCATCTGGCCTTCGCATTGTCCGGCACCGGCATCCTCTTTTCGGCCGACCATGTGATGGCCTGGTCTACGTCTGTCGTGGCGCCGCCGGACGGCGCGATGGCCGACTACATGGCTTCGCTCGATCTGCTTCTGGAACGCGACGACCGCGTCTATCTTCCCGGCCACGGCGGCCCGGTCACATCGCCTGCGCAGTTCGTCCGTGGCCTCAAGGCACACCGCAAGATGCGCGAACGCGCCATTCTGGAGCGGCTGCGCTCAGGCGACCGCACGATCGCCGAAATGGTGGCGGCCATCTACCGCGAGACAGATCCGAGGCTGCATGCCGCTGCCGGCCTGTCCGTGCTGGCGCATCTGGAGGAAATGGTGGCGAAAGGCGCGGTGAGCGCAGATGGCGACGTGTCGATCGACGGCACCTTCCGCCCGGCCTGATCAGTCCTGCGAGGGCACGCCCGAATCCGTGGCGAC
>JAEUMA010000057.1 GCA_016793565.1 Rhizobiaceae bacterium | reverse complement strand
TACACGCATGGCGATTCGGACGAGTTGCTGCTGGTCGTGGCCGGCACGGTCCACGCCGACGTCGACGGCAAGTCCTACGTCCTGAACGAGGGCGATGCGCTTTATTACAGAAGTTCGATGCCGCACACGGTCCAGAACAGGAGCGAGGCGGAGGTCGAGGTTCTGTGGGTCATCTGTCCGCCGAGTTGATCGGCGGCAGGCAATACCAAACGGCCCGCGTCTAGGGCAAAAAACAGGGGAATACGATGACCAAGCTACTAAAACTGTCCCTGGCCGCTTCGGCAGCCGCGGCCGCCATTCTTGCCGTGGCCTCTTCGTCGTCGGCGCAGGACGACGGCCGCGTCAAGATCGCCGCCTTCGTGCTGGCTACCGCAAACGCCTATTCGCAGCAGAACCTGGCCGGCATCGAAGCCGCCGCCAAAGCCGCGGGCAATGTCGACATCACCGTCTTCGACGGAGGGTTCGACGGCGCCAAGCAGCTGGGGCAGATTCAGGACGCTGTCGCCTCCGGCGGGTTCAAGGGAATGGTGGTGTTCCCCAACAGCAGCGTCGCGGTGGTGCCGGGCGTTGCCGAGGCGGCCGCCGCCGGAATTCCGGTCGTCGCCGCCTATGCTCCGATCGGCCCCGACGCCAACAAGCCGGAACCGCAGGTGGAAGGCGTGATCGGCACGGTGTGGCATCCCAATCTGGAGGACGGCAAGGCGCTGGGCGAAATGGCGGTCGATGCCTGCAAGGAGCAGCATCCCGACGCTAAGCCCTGCAAGGTGGCCTACATCTCCGGCGGCAACTCCATCCTCTTCGAGCAGATCAAGCTGGAAGAATACAAGAAGGTGATCGGGGCCGCCGATGTGCCGATCGAACTCGTCGCCCAGCAGGAGGGCAACTTCGTCATCGGCGACGCGCGGACCGCGACCGAGAACATCCTGCAGGCGCACCCCGATCTCAACGTGATCTCGACCAGCGCCGACCAGATGACCATCGGCGCTCAGCAGGCGGTGCAGGATGCCGGCCTGACCGGCATCAGCCTGCTCGGCGACGGCGCGTCGCTGGAGGGCGTGGCCGCGGTCAAGGACGGCAAGTGGTTCGGGACGGCTGTCTTCCTGCCGGTCGACGAGGGACGTCTCGCCACCGAGATGCTCATCGACAAAATCAACGGCAAGGACCCCCAGAACCCGGTGGTGAACGTGCGCGATCACAGCCCGGTCGGTACGGTCTTCACCGCCAAGACCACGGGCGACTTCACCGCGCAGTGGAGCGCCGTCGGGAACTAGGGCGTGTCTCCCGAAAGCGGGAACCGGTTTCGGGAAAAAGACACCCTAGAAACCAAGACTTAAAGCATATGGAGCGAATCTGAAAGATCGCGACGTGCTTTGGAAACCAACGCTGACCATCCCCGAGGCGGCCGGGCCTTTGCGACCCGGCCGCCGCAAGAGGTGCTCTTGGCAGAACGCGCGCTCATAGAACTGGAGCATATCGGCAAGCGCTATGGCGGCGTGCCGGCACTGGCGGATGTTTCCGTTACCATCCGCGCGGGAACCGTCCACGCGCTTGTCGGCGAAAACGGCGCCGGAAAATCCACTCTCGGCAAGATCATTTCCGGTACCGTGGTCCCGGATGATGGCACGATCCGGCTGGACGGCAGGGAGGTTTCCTTCGCCACGCCGCGCGACGCCATCCGGGGCGGCAT
>JAEUMA010000046.1 GCA_016793565.1 Rhizobiaceae bacterium | reverse complement strand
CTAGCCCGCGCAGGCATCGAACATCAAACGAAAAGCAAGCTCTTTGCCGATCGCGAGGACGCTGCGCGCGTTGAGGTCAGCGGCAGTCCTTTTTTCTTGCGTCCGGAAGAAATTCTTGCTGGCTCAGAGGCCGGAATCGGTCACGCCATTCCCGTTTTCCAGCATTGACGCCAAGATCGTTCCGATCCGGTCGGTACGATGGCATCTGGGCTTCCGCACCGCCTTGTTGCATCGCAGCATCCTTCCTAGATCCATGTTCTTCCGCTTTCGCTGTTAGGAACCAGCCATGCCCACACTGCTCGATCCGATCCAGATCGGTGATCTGCGCCTGCCCAACCGCATTCTGATGGCGCCGCTCACGCGCAACCGCTCCAGCGGCAAAGGCCGTGTCCCCAACACGCTGATGCGCGACTATTACGTCCAGCGCGCCTCGGCGGGGGCGATCTTCTCCGAGGCGACGTCGGTCACGCCGCGTGGCGTCGGCTATCCGCATACGCCGGGCATCTGGTCGCAAGAGCAGGTCGAAGGCTGGCGCGTCATCACTGACGCCGTGCATGCGGCCGGCGGCACGATGCTGCTGCAGCTCTGGCATGTCGGCCGCATCTCCGACCCGAGCTATCATGGCGGGGCGCTTCCTGTCGCACCGAGCGCCATCGCGCCCGCTGGACATGTCAGCCTGTTGCGGCCGGTCCGACCCTACGTCACGCCGCACGCACTTGAGCTTGACGAGATCGGCGAGATCATTGAGGCCTATCGCAAGGGCGCGCAGAACGCGCTGGCCGCTGGCTTCGACGGCGTCGAGGTGCATGGCGCGAACGGCTACCTGCTCGACCAGTTCCTGCAGGACAAGGTGAACATCCGCACCGACCGCTATGGCGGCTCGATCGAGAATCGCGCCCGGCTCATGCTTGAGGTGACGGACGCTGTGGTCGACGTCTGGGGCGCGGGCCGCGTCGGCCTGCATCTGGCGCCGCGCGCCGATTCGCACGACATGGGCGACAGCGACCTCGCGGCCACGTTCGGCTATGTGGCGAAGGAAGCCGGACGGCGCGGACTGGCTTTCCTGTGCTCGCGCGAATCCCTCAAGCAGCCGCGACTCGGTCCGGCGCTGAAGAAGGCCTTCGGCGGCGTCTACATTGCGAACGAGGGTTTTACCGACCGCGAGAACGCGGAGGCGCTACTTGCGGCGGGAGAAGCCGACGCGGTCGCCTTCGGCAAGCTGTTCATCGCAAATCCCGACCTGCCCCGCCGCTTCGCGCTCGGCGCTCCGCTCAACCCCTGGAACTCCGCGACCTTCTACACGCAAGGACCCGAGGGCTATACGGACTACCCCTCGCTGGAACAGCAAGAGGCGGCTCCGCAATCTGCTTCCGTCGCCTGAGCGGGACATTTTCCGGCGGCCTGGCGGCTGCCTCCGTCCGCGTCCAAGCCGTTCGCGGACGGAGTTCCGCAAGCCCGTTTTATGCCGACGGCGCACTTGTTTCGCCGGTGTTGTTTTGCTACATGCCGCGGGCCGGTCAAGGCCGGCTCTTGCACGGCGTGCGGTCGTGGCGGAATTGGTAGACGCGCAGCGTTGAGGTCGCTGTGGGGCAACCCGTGGAAGTTCGAGTCTTCTCGACCGCACCAGTCAAAGCGCTCCAGACGCGGCCGCTCACGAAGCCGGTATGGCGCCCTTCTTCCGCGATAGAATGAAGCGCGACGAAATCACCACGACCTTCATGGCGGCGCCCGGCACTCGCCCGGTTGCCTGGCGCATCGAGCCAGGCCTGACAGGCTACGCTGAAGCCCTCGCCTTCATGGAAGCGCGCGCGGCCGCCATACGCGACCACGACGCCGACGAACTGGTCTGGCTGGTCGAGCACCCTGCCATCTACACGGCCGGCACCAGCGCCAAAGCCGCCGACCTTGTCGACGCCGGCCGCTTCCCGGTGTTCCAGGCCGGCCGCGGCGGCGAATACACCTATCACGGCCCCGGCCAGCGCGTCGTCTATGTCATGCTGGACCTGAAGCGCCGCCGGCAGGACGTGCGCGCCTTCGTGGCGGCGCTGGAAGCCGTGGTAATCGACGCGCTCGATTCGATGAACGTGCGCGGCGAGCGGCGCGAGGACCGCGTCGGCGTCTGGGTGACCCGG
>JAEUMA010000011.1 GCA_016793565.1 Rhizobiaceae bacterium | reverse complement strand
AAGCGCAGGATCACGGCGCCTTCTTCGCGCACCTTCGCCCGCAAATCCTCGCAGGCGAGGCTCGTCGATTCCAACCGCGATATGGCATCCGCCTCGGCGGGAACGATGCTGAGCACGAGGAAAATGAAGGCGACGCGCATGGTGCTTCCGGAACCAGGACTGACTTGGCTTATAGCACTCTATGCCCTAGACCGTCCTTTCGCCGGACCGCAAGAAAAGTCGGCGGTGATGACCACCGGGTGATTAACGTCCGGGTCTGCCACGGCGACAGGGAGGGAAGCGATGTCCAATGCCAGCGTGGGGTTCGTGGGTGTGGGCCTGATGGGCAGCGGCATGGCTAAGAACATCCTGCGCAAAGGGTTTCAGTTGACGGTTCTAGCCCATCGCAACCGCACACCCATCGAAGCGCTGGTCGCGCTCGGTGCTCACGAGGCGGCCGATCTCGCCGAACTCGCGCGGCGGTGCGACATCGTCGTGCTGTGCGTGACTGGAAGCCCGCAGGTGGAGGCGGTCGCGGCCGGGCTGGCGGCGGCGGGCAAGCCGCTGCTGGTCATCGATTGCTCGACCTCGGACCCTTCCTCGACCACCCGCCTTGCCGGCGAACTCGCTGGCAAAGGTGTGACCCTGATCGACGCGCCGCTGTCGCGTACCCCGGCCGATGCCGAGGCCGGCACGCTCGACGTGATGGCAGGGGGTGACGACGCGGCTTTCGAACAGGCGAGGCCCGTGCTGGAGACTTTTGCAGCCCGCATCGTCCGCACCGGCCCAGTCGGCAGCGCCCATACCGCGAAGCTCTTGAACAACTTCGTCGCCCTCGGCTACGCCACTCTCTACGCGGAGGCTCTTGCGCTCGGGGCGAAGGCGGGGTTGACGCCGCAGGTCTTCGACGCGGTGCTTCGAAACGGCCGGATGGACTGCGGCTTCTATCAGACCTATTTCAAGTATGTGCTCGAAGGCGACCGCAACGCGCATCGCTTCAGTCTGTCCAACGCCTTCAAGGACCTGACCTATCTGTCGGCTTTCGCCAACGCGGCCGGCGCCGTCAATCCGGTCGGCGCTGCCGTCCGCAACACTTACGCCGCGGCTGTCGCGACCGGGCACGGCGCCGATTTCGTGCCGATGATCTCGGATATCGTGGCCGAGCAGAACGGCCTGCCGCGCGTGCACGAAGCGTAGGACCGAGCCGGGAGAGGACGTGCCTCGCACGGCCGATCGATGGAAGACCACTGCGCCAACAGCCGGACGCCGCGAAACTGACGGCTCCGAAATTTCAAACGGATCCGCTGCGTGCACTTGCGAGCGGGCGGCGAAAGCCTTATATCGAGCGCATATTGAATTTGGGCCGATCGACCCAAGGCTGCCGCTAGACGTGTCCGCCGATGTCTATCTCCAAACTTTCGATACCACCGGCCGGATCGTAAATGACCGGTCATTCGACATCGCAGACAACACAGGATTGCGGTTATATGCCTAAAGGTACGGTCAAGTGGTTCAACACCACGAAAGGTTTTGGTTTCATTCAGCCGGACGACGGCGGCGCGGACGTTTTCGTCCACATCTCTGCCGTTGAGCGTTCGGGCATGGGAAGCCTGACCGAAGGCCAGAAGGTGAACTTCGAAATCCAGCAGGATCGCCGCACCGGCAAGAATGCTGCTGGAAATCTCAGCCGCGCCGGCTGATCGTAAAGCGCGCGCGGGGGCGGCAGCCCCTAAGCGTGCGGCAAGGTCACGGATGTACTGGCGGCCGCGTGTCAAGCGCGCTGGCAGGGCGAAACGGGAAGTGGGCTCGGCAGATTGCCGCCGTCGCCCCGAATCGAACTCCATGATCGGACAGTACGGCTGACGAGGGAAGGCGGGTTTCGACCCGCCTTTTTTCATGCCCGCTGCTCTGTCGGAAGGCGCAGCGTCGATGCACGTCTTCCGGCGGTCTGAGTCGGACTGAACATCTTTCTGAAATCCCTGGACCGGGATGAAGCGCGATCCGAAGATCGCGAAGCGCGTCAGTAGCCGCGTCCCTGCCGCCGGTGCTTGCCGATAGCAATGACATTGTGATCGGTCGCGAGCAGCGCCGCCGTATCGATTGGCTCCGCTTCGAAGCCGCAGCCTACCGGCGCGTAGCCGCCCAAGGCGTCGCCGACGATAAGGTCCGCACCCGCGTCGACCGCCGCAGCGAGCCGGTGGTTGTCGTCGGCGCCCTCGACGAGCACTTCTGCGCCGAACCCGTGCATCCTTTCGATCATCTGGCGCAGCAACCGGCGCAGCGGCGCTTTGTTGGCCAGCCGCAGGAACCAGCCAGCCTCGATGCGCACCATGTCTGGTCGGATCGCATCCAGCAGACCGTCGATGCCGTCACGGGCGCTGAAGTCGAGCAGGCAGACCTGCCGCTCCGCTGAACGGATCGAAGCCGCGCGGCCGATAAGTTCCCCGTCGAAACGTTCTTGCCGGGCCGACAGCGGCATGATGACATCGCCGATCTCGCCGAACGGGTGCGGTCTCGCGCCCAGCATCTCGCAATCGTGCGCCTCGGCGGTATCGTGCAGCCTACCGACGATGAGGTCGACCGCGCGGTCCGCGACGTGGACGTGGTTGTCGAGATCAAGCTGCCGGCAAGCGGCAGCGACCGCCGGCAGCTCCGGGGCGGAAAGGCCGGCGTTGAAACGACGCCAGGGCAGCGGCCGCCCGGCGTGAAAGGCCGCCGTGCGGATGCGCGCCGCCTCGGGTCGCAGCCAGCCGCCGCGTCGCCTGAAGACCGGCCGGAACTGCGAACGCAGCGTGAGATCGCCGAAGCGAGCGAAGCTCAGGCCTACTTCGTCTGCACCAAGTTGCGGCCGACGCTCCATTTGGCTAGAGCCCACGCCGTCCGAACGGGTGTGCCGGATGTGCGCCCTGGTGGCGTTTGTCGGCGTTCGCGGCCGCCTGGGTTCCGCCCTGCTCGGCGGTGCGGCGCGCCGCTTCGAACGAGGGCGATGGCGCAATCTCCGGGCGGGCGAGAGCATGGCCCTGGACCATCGACGCCCCGGATTTTTCGGCGAGCTCGATCTGCCAGCG
>JAEUMA010000766.1 GCA_016793565.1 Rhizobiaceae bacterium | reverse complement strand
CGCAAGGAGGGAGATTGGCCAACCACCAACGCCGAAGCTGCCAATCTCCGCCGTTGCGGGGGAGATGACCGCCCTGCGACTAAGGCTCAGGAGGCCAGAGGGGGGTGTGATGGAGCGCAATCCTGGCCGCGCGCTAATGCGGCATCAATCCGCCCACTTCACCTGCGTGAGATCATTGGCCTGAATGGGCGAGTTCTCCCAAAGGCCCTCGACCTTGGCATCCCAAATGCCGATCTTCGGCAGTTCGAACAGGAAGCCATTCACCGCGTCGTCGGCGAGGATCTTCTGGGCCTGCTGATAGAGTTCAGTGCGCCGGGCGTCGTCCGAGGTGAGGTTGAGCTCCTCGATCACCTTGTCGAAGGCCGGATTGTCGTAATTGAAGTAGTAGTCCTTGCGGGCATAGATACCGATGTCGTTTGGCTCGGTGTGCGAGACAATCGTCAGGTCGTAGTCCTTGTCGGTGAAGACCTGCTTCAGCCAGTCCGCCCATTCAACCGGGATGATCTCCAGCTCGATGCCGACGTCGCGCAACTGCGATGCGACGATCTGGCCGCCGTCGCGTGCATAGCCGACCGGTGGCAGCTTGAGCGTAGCCTTGATGCCGTTCTCGAAGCCGGCCTCCTTCAGTAGCGCCTTCGATTTTTCGGGATCGTAGGGATAGGTTCCGGTCAGGTCGATATAGGCGGCGTTGGCGGGCGAGAAATGCGAGCCGATCGGCACGCCGAAACCGCCGGAAGCGCCGTCGATGATGGCCTTGCGGTCGATGGCATGCGCGATCGCCTGCCGCACCTTCAACTGATCGAAAGGCGGCTTCTTGTTGTTGGTCGCCAGGATCGTCTCGCCCTCGGTAGAGCCGATCACGACCTTAAAGCGGGGGTCGGACTCGACCTGCGCCAGTGCATCGCCGAGATTGAAGTTCGGCAGCGCCTGAACGTCGCCCGACAGCAGCGCCGGCACAGCGGCGGCGGCATCTGGGATGATGCGGAACTCGGCCTTCTCCAGCGCGACCGGCGTGCCCCAATAGTCCGGGTTCTTGACGATTGTGATGGACGAACCCTTGGCCCAGTTGTCGAATTTGAAGGGACCCGTTCCGACCGGCTTTTCCTTGTTGGTTTCGGCGCTTTCGGGCGCGACGATCACCGCGTCGCCCCAGCCCATATTGTAGAGGAAGGCGCCCTGGGGGTTCTTGAGGGTCACTTTCACGGTGGCCGGATCGACAACTTCCACGGTGTCGATCGCCTCGAATAGTCCCTTCTGGGCGTTGGTCGAGTTTTCCGCGCGGGCGCGGTCGAGCGAGAACTTGACGTCCTCTGCATCAAACGTTGTGCCGTCATGGAATTTCACGCCGGCATGCAGCTTGAACGTGTAGGTCTTGCCGTCGTCCGATACCGTCCAGCTTTCCGCCAGCGCCGGCAGCACTTCGCCGCGGGCGCCAATCCGGGTCAGGCCCTCGAAAACATTGGCGTAGAGGACTTCGTCGATGGCGGCAGCGGCACCAGCCGTGGGGTCGAGGTGTGGCGGCTCCAGCGGCACGCCGAGCACCAGATCCGTTCTCGCGGCGGCGGCCGCCCCACAGAGCGCGACGGACACCAGCGCCGCCGCTGCGAGGGTCTTGAGCTTGGACATCGGCATACTCCCATAACCGCGAAAATGGCGCGGGATAGAAGCGCGAATCCTTCAGCGAGTAAATCGGCTTTCTTTCTTCTCCAGAGGGCCTTTGGGGAAGGCCATTTCAGCTTGTGCGGTGCGGAGCCGGCCTGCGCGGCGCGTCGTCACTGTCAGCGGCGGTAGAGCAGGCTGTCCAGCGCGGCGGCCATCACCTTGGCCGAATCGACCATGTCGGCGATGCCGACCCATTCGTCGGGCCGGTGTGCGAGGTCTAATATGCCCGGCCCGTAGGCGATGCAGTCGTGCAGGTGGCCGATGCGCGAGATGTGCTTCTGGTCGTAGGTGCCCGGCGACACGACGTAGTCCGGCTCGCGTCCTAGAACGGCGCGGATGGCCTCGGCGACGGCGCTCGCCACGGGCGCCTCGCGCTCCGTCATCAGCGGCTGCACCTCCATCAGGTCCGTGATGGCATATTCGAAACGTGGCCGGTCTCGCTTGAGGCGGTCGAGAATGGCCACGACCTCGCCCTTCACCTCGTCGATGGATTCCTCGATCAGGAAGCGGCGATCGATAGTCAGACGACAGGAGTCCGGCACGTTGGGCGAGGGGAGCCCCGGTCGGAAATCGTCGGTCTGACCGCCATGTACCGAATTGAGGTTCAGCGTGGAGCGCCGCGCGCCTTCCGGCACCACGGGCATGCGAGTCTGGCGGCGGTCGAGCGCGGGAAAGAGATCGCTCTCGAAGGCACCGAGCACGGCGCCCATATGGCGCACGGCGCAGTCGCCCAGAAACGGCATCGAGCCATGCGCGATCTCGCCCTTGGTTTCGATCTCGGCCCACCATACGCCGCGATGTCCGAGGCAGATGCGGTCCTTGTTGAGCGGTTCAGGAATGATCACGTGATCGACGCGCGGCTTCGAGAAATAGCCCAGCCGGGCGAGGTGGGCGACGCCGCCAAAGCCTCCGGATTCCTCATCGACTGTGCCCGAGAGTTCGATCGCGCCCGGAAAGTCGGGCCGCGCGGCGAGGAAGGCCTCAATCGCGACGATGGAGGCAGCGAGACCTCCTTTCATGTCGCAGGCGCCGCGCCCGTATACCCGTCCGTCCCGCACGGTTGCCTTGAAGGGATCGACGGTCCAATCCTGCCCGGCCTCGACGACGTCAATATGCGAGTTGAAGTGCACCGTCGGTCCCGGCGCCTTGCCTTCGCGCCGCGCAACGACGTTGACGCGCGGATAGCGGTCGTTGTCGCCGGGCGCACCTTCTCCACGCACGAACTCCGTGGCGAAGCCGTTTCGCCGCATGCGTTCTGCGATGTACTCGGCACACGGCCGGTAGGCCTCGCCGGGCGGATTGACGGTGGGAAAGCCGATGAGATCCATCGTGAGGGCTACGAGGTCGTCGATCCGCGACTCGACGGCTGCGAAGAGGTCTTGATTCATGCTTGGATTGAGCAACCGCGCGCGGCTCTTGGCAAGAGGGGAACAAGGGAGGCGGCGCTCACGCGAATGTGTTCGCAAGTTGGCCGCGCGACTTGGCAGAATGGTAAGAGGTGATCCCTAAGGGTTGATCTGTCAAAAGCAGAGAAAAGTGGGTCGGGTTTCGGCAAGGGGGGCGTTCCGTGAAGAAAACCGCAATCTTGGTGGCAGCCGCGCTGATGCTTTTGTTCGGCCAGGTCTTGCCGGGACAGGCGGCGAGCCTGGTGGCCAACATCTCGCTTTCGTCGCAAACCATGACGGTCGTGCAGAACGGCCGCATCATTCATCGCTGGCCAGTCTCCACAGCGCGCAGGGGGTATGTCACGCCTCGCGGAAGCTGGCAGCCGACGCGGATGCACCGCATGTGGTATTCGCGCAAATATGACAATTCGCCGATGCCGTACTCGGTGTTCTACCACGGCGGTTACGCCATCCATGGGACCAACTACGTCAAGCGCCTGGGCACCCCGGCCTCGCACGGATGCGTGCGGCTGCATACCGCCAATGCCGCGACTTTCTATTCGCTGGTGCAGCAGGCGGGCCGCGGCAATACGCGCATCGTCGTCACCAACTGATTACCTCGTTCCAAGAACGCGCCCGATCTCAGGACGCGTTTCTCCATAGGCGGTGGGCAACAGATATTTTTGCCCTGAATGGGCGTGGGCGGGCATTTCCTTTCCGCGAGGTCGCGACTACGACTGACGCGGGAAGGAAACGCCAGGAATGTCCGAGCCGGCAGTCGCGTTGTCGAAACCCGTTTCCGACGAGGTGCGGAAGACGACCTGCTATATGTGCGCGTGCCGCTGCGGCATCGACGTGCACCTGAAGGACGGCCGGATCCGCTATATCGAAGGCAACCGCGACCACCCCGTCAATCGCGGCGTGCTATGTGCCAAGGGCTCCGCCGGGATCATGCAGCACTACGCCCCGGCGCGGCTGAAAGCGCCGCTGAAGCGCGTCGGGCCGCGCGGCTCGGGGCGTTTCGTCGAGATTTCGTGGGACGAGGCGCTTGCGACGGCGACCGAGTGGATGGGCACGGTGCGAGCCGACGACCCGCGCAAGCTTGCTTTTTTCACCGGCCGCGACCAGTCCCAATCGCTGACGGGTTTTTTCGCGCAGCAGTTCGGCACGCCGAACTATGCCGCCCACGGCGGCTTCTGCTCGGTGAACATGGCGGCAGCCGGCATCATGACGATCGGCGGTGCCTTCTGGGAGTTCGGCTCCCCGGACTGGGACCGCACCAAGCTGTTCGTTCTTTTCGGCGTGGCGGAAGACCACGATTCGAACCCCATCAAGATCGGCATCTCGAAGCTGAAGAAGCGTGGCGCGCGGTTCGTCTCGGTGAACCCCGTGCGTACGGGCTATTCGGCGGTGGCCGACAACTGGATCGGCATCCGCCCCGGCACCGATGGCCTGCTGATCCTGTCGATCGTGCATGAACTGCTGAAAGCCCGCAAAATCGACGTCGAATACCTCCTGCGATACTCGAACGCGGCGTGGCTGGTGATCGACGCGCCCGGGAGCGCGGAGCACGGCCTTTTCGCCCGCGACGAGAAGGGCGCCCCGCTGGTGTTCGAGACGGTGACGGAGCGCGCGGTTCCGGCCGGAACGGCCGGCGCCCGTGCCGCGCTCTCCGGCCGTTTCGAACTGCCGGACGGGCGTTTCGCGGTTCCGGCGTTTCGGCTGGTGGCCGAGAAGTATCTCGACGAGCGCTATGCGCCCGAGGCTGTGTCCGGGCAGACCGGCGTTCCCGTCTCCGCCATTCGTGGGCTGGCCGCGGAGATCGCGCGCGTCGCCTTCGACGAAGCCATCTTCGTGGAACAGCCGTGGACCGACATCAAGGGTGAGCGGCACCAGGGTTTTGTCGGCCGGCCGGTGTCCTTCCATGCCATGCGCGGCATCTCCGCTCACTCCAACGGCTTCCAGACGGCTCGGGCCCTGCACCTGCTGCAGGTGCTGATCGGCGCGGTAGACTGCCCGGGCGCGTTCCGCTTCGAGCCGCCTTATCCGAAGCCGCTGGAGGCGCATCCGACGCCACACGGCAAGGCCGAGCACTTCGGATCGAACAAGCCGCTTTCTGGGCCGCATCTCGGCTTTCCGCGCGGACCGGAAGATCTGCTGCTCGATCCGGCCGGCAATCCAATGCGCATCGACAAGGCGTTCTCCTGGGATGCGCCAATTTCGGCCCACGGGCTGATGCACATGGTGATCGCCAACGCGCATGCCGGCGATCCCTACCCGGTGGACGCGCTGTTCCTTTACATGGCCAATATGGCGTGGAACTCGTCTATGAATACGGCCGCTGTGATCGCCATGCTGGAGGACAAGAATCCCGCCACCGGCGAATACAAGATCCCGAAGATCATCTATTCCGACGCCTATGCCTCCGAGATGGTCGCCTATGCCGACCTCGTGCTTCCCGACACGACCTACCTCGAACGGCACGACTGCATATCGCTGCTCGACCGCCCGATCTCGGAGCCGGATTCCGTCAACGACGCGATTCGCTGGCCGGTTCTGGAGCCTGACCGCGACGTCAGGCCGTTCCAGACAGTGCTGCTCGATCTCGGTGCCCGGCTCAGGCTGCCCGGCTTCGTCGACCAGCGGGGCAGGGCGCTCTACAAGGATTACGCGGACTATATCGTGCGCCACGAAAGGCGGCCGGGCATCGGCCCGCTGGCCGGCTTCCGCGGCTCCGACGGCACGCGGACCGGACGCGGTGCGGCCAATCCGGATCAGTTGCGGCGGTACATCGAGAACGGGTCGTTCTTTTCCACCCACATTCCGCTTGAGGCGCAGTTCTACAAGCACGCCAACCGGGCCTACCAGGATTTCGCCGTCCGCATGGGCTTTATCGACGAGCCCAAGCCCGTGACGTTCCAGCTCTATTCGGAGATCCTGCAGAAGTTTCGCCTGTCGGCCGAAGGGCTGCGGGAGCCCGTGGCGCCCGAAACGCATCGCGAGCGCATCCTGCGCGCCTTCTCGCCGCTGCCCGAATGGTATCGTCCGCTGGAAGAGGCGGCGGTGGCGGACGGTGGATTTCCGTACCACGCTATAACCCAGCGGCCGATGGCCATGTACCACTCCTGGGGTTCGATGAACGCGTGGCTGCGGCAGATCCACACCGCCAATTTGCTCTACGTGCCGGCGGCGATCTGCGACGAGCATGGTCTGGCCGATGGCGACTGGGTGCATCTGATCTCGCACCACGGTCGCATCACGGTGCCGATCGCGCGCACCGAAACGGCCAATGCCGACACGATGTGGACCTGGAATGCCATAGGCAAGCGCGCCGGCGCCTGGGGGCTGGACAGGGACGCGCCGGAGGCGAAGCGCGGTTTCCTGCTCAACCACCTGATCCACGAATTGCTGCCGCCCAAGGGCGACGGCATGCGCTGGTCGAATTCCGATCCGGTGACAGGCCAGGCGGCCTGGTACGACCTGCGCGTCCGTATCGAGAAGGCCGAGCCGCCGGACGCCAGCTTGCCGCAGTTTCCGCCGACCGAAAGTTCGGCAGGCGGTGCGCGGCTGGCGCTGCTGCGGTACGGGCAGGAGTGGGCGCGATGACCAGTCTACCCGCCGCGCCGCCGCAGAAGAAGCTCGGTCTCGTCATCGATCTCGATGTCTGCGTCGGCTGCCATGCCTGCGTCGTCTCTTGCAAGGAATGGAACACAGGCGGCTATGGCGCTGCCCTTTCCGACCATCAGCCCTATGGGGCCGACGTATCCGGCGCGTTTCTCAACCGCGTCCACAGCTTCGAGGTGGTGCCTGATGGCGGCGAAGTGCTCGGCGAAGCCGGTGAGGCGCGGCTCGTCCATTTCCCGAAATCCTGCCTGCACTGCGACGACGCACCCTGCGTGACCGTCTGCCCGACCGGAGCGTCTTACAAGCGCACGGCCGACGGCATCGTGCTGGTGGACGAGGACAAATGCATCGGCTGCGGCCTGTGTGCCTGGGCGTGCCCTTACGGCGCGCGGGAACTCGACCTCGCTGCCGGCGTGATGAAGAAGTGCACGCTGTGCATCGACCGCATTTACAACGAGACGATCGCCGAGGTGGACCGGGTACCGTCCTGCGTGCGGACCTGCCCGGTCAACGCCCGTCATTTCGGTGATCTGGCTGATCCTGCGTCCGATGTGTCGATCCTGGTTGCCGAGCGGGGCGGCATCGACCTGATGCCCGAGCAGGGAACGCGCCCGGTCAACAAGTACCTGCCGCCGCGTGCCAGAACGCCGTTGGCCGCAACGATGCCGCTCGCCGAGCATAGCGACGGCGCCAAAGGCTTCTTTGCCTGGCTCGACGGCATGCTGGACCGTATTTGAATGGTTCTGTCCATGCCTACCGAATCTGATCGCCCAATCCTGCGCGGGTTTCGGAAGGCATTGTCCCGTCGTGAGCGAGCGTTCGCGTCTTTTCGCACCCCCCTCTGGCCTGCCGGCCATCTCCCCCTCAAGGGGGGAGATCAGCAGCTTCGCCGGCCGCTCCTTTCTTTCTACGTCAAAGATTGGCGAAGGCGGATGAGACAGCTCCTCTCCCCCCTGGAGGGGGAGATGGCCGCCCATCGACCAAACCTTAGGGGGCCAGAGGGGGGTGCGAAAAGGCGCGGCGGTTCGAAGCACGCATCTGCTCTTTGGCGTTCGCAGTTCGGATAGCCATGCATCCTGCGCCTTCAATCATCATCTTCACCACGCTGTCCGGCCTCGGCTACGGGCTGGCGGCGGTGCTGGGGCTCGGTCTGCTTGATCCGGCAGCATTTGCCACCGGGATCGCCTGGCTGGCCGCGCTTGCCATGATCGGCGGCGGGCTGCTGTCCTCGACGCTGCATCTCGGCAATCCCCAGCGCGCCTGGCGGGCACTGTCGCAATGGCGCTCGAGCTGGTTGTCGCGTGAGGGCGTGATGGCGGTGCTCACCTTCGTGCCGCTGCTGTGGTCGGCGGTGGCCGCAGCCTGGTTCGGTCGATGGAGCCCACTCGCGGGCCTGGCCGGCAGCGCGATGTGCCTGGTCACCGTCTTCTGCACCGGCATGATCTACGCCTCGTTGAGGGCAATCGACGCCTGGCACACGCGCCTGACCCCGGTCTGCTATGTGCTGTTCGCGGTGGCGGGCGGATTGACGCTGGCGACCTCTTTCGCAGCCATTTCGGGCGCTCCGCTGTCGTTTCTGGCACTCGCATCCATCCTTGCGCAGGCTGCCGCCTGGTGGGCCAAGCATTTGTGGTGGAACCGGCTCGACGCTCAGTCGGCGCGATCGTCGCCGGAAACCGCGACGGGGCTCGGAGCGCTCGGCCGCG
Organism: Rhizobiaceae bacterium; assembly: GCA_016793565.1. Classification (GTDB taxonomy): domain Bacteria; phylum Pseudomonadota; class Alphaproteobacteria; order Rhizobiales; family Rhizobiaceae; genus JAEUMA01. The sequence goes on along the minus strand of JAEUMA010000766.1, from coordinate 4,898 downwards.
TAAAGCTGTTCGAGCGGCCGCATTTCAACGACAACTACCTGACGCGCGAGATGGGTTTTGGCGTTGCTCGCAAGCATGCGGCCAAGCTGCGCCGGATCGCGTTGATCTCGGGCGCTGCAGCCCCGGCGGCGTTCCTGGTCATCGCCGCGGCGTCAGACGGCTTCACCTGGCTGGCCGTGCCCGCTGCCCTTGCCGCCGCAATGCTGCATGCCGCCGGCATCCTGGTCGAGCGCTGGCTTTTCTTCGCCGAAGCCCGCCATTCGGTGATGAACTACTACTGAGCGGGCCTCGCGCCGCGGCGGCGCTTGGCGCCGGCGATAGCCCAGCGCTTGTGAAACCACATCCACTGGCCTGGCACTTCGCGCACCCAGCGCTCCACCGTGTCGTTCAGCATCTGCGCCATGCGCTCGACGTCGACCTGGCCGTCGTCGCCGCGCGGCAGTTCGAGCTTTTCCTCAATCTGCAGCTTGAAGCGGTTGCCGGGCAGGCGCGTGCAGCGCGCTGGATAGACGTCGCACCCGTAGTGGCGCGCGAGCTTGGGCACGAGCGGGCTGGTCTCGCACTCGCGGCCGAAGAAGGTGCCGCGAATTCCGTGCGCGAACTTCTGGTCGACCAGAACGCCGATGTTGTCGCCGCGCTCGAGGATGCGCGAAAGCGCGATCGCCGCGCCCTTGCGCGAGGCCAGCAGCTCGCCCATCGAGGCGTTGCGCGTCGAGAGGATGTACTCGGCGATGTAGGGGTTGTTCGGCGGCCGGAACATCGCCGTGACGTGCAGCCCCAGGCTGGCGCCGGCGATCGGCAGCAGTTCGAAATTGCCGATATGGCCGGTGAAGATGATGTGCGGCTTCTTCTCGGCCGCTATGCGCAGGAAGATTTCCTCGCCTTCTACGTCGATGTGACCAGTGCCGCGATTGGCTGGATCGAAATCGAAGATCGAATCGAGGAACACATATTCGGCCGCCAGCCGTGCCATGTTGCCCCACATGTCTACGGCGATCGCCTGGATTTCCGCTTCGCTCTTGTCCGGATAGGCGTGGCGGAGATTGTCCACGGCTACGCGGTGGCGCGGGGTCCAGGGGCCGAGGCGGCGCGCGGTGCTTTCAGCGAAGGCGAGCGCCCGGGCCGCCGGCAGACGCCGCAGAACCCGCAGCGCCGCCAGGGCCACCTGCGCCGTCAGCCAGTAGTTCACCGCCTTGAGCTTGTCGCCCAGCTTGCGGGGGGCAGAAGCCATCAGCCGACGCGCAGGATGATCTTGCCGAAGACGTCGCGGCTTTCCATGCGGGCGAGCGCGGTGCCGATGGAATCGAAATCGGCCTCGGTGTCGATGACAGGCGCGACGAGCCCCGCCGCCATCTTCTGCATGGCGTCGGCCATGTTCTCCATACGGCAGCCGAACGACCCGAACAGCTTCAGCTGCTGCTGGAAGAGTTGCATCAGGTTCATTTGCGTGCTGACGCCCGACGTCGAGCCGCAGGTGACAAGGCGTCCGCCACGCTTCATCGACAGCATGGAGCCTGCCCAGGTATCCGCGCCAACATGCTCGAACACCACGTCGACGCCCTTCTTGCGCGTGATCTTGCGGACCGCGCCCTCGAAGCGCTCCTCGCGGTAGTTGATCACGTGGTCGGCGCCGAGCGCCTTCGCCTTGGCGATCTTGTCGTCGGAACCCACCGTCGTGATGACCGTGCAGCCCATCTTCTTGGCCAGCTGAATCGCCGCGCTGCCGATGCCGGAGCCGCCGGCATGGATCAAGATCGTCTCGCCGGGTTGCAGTCTGGCATTGTCGAACAGCATGTGCTCGACGGTGCCGAAGGTGACCGGCGCAACCGACGCGCCGACGTCGCTGACACCGGGAGGGGCGGGTACCAGCAGGCGGGCCGGGAGGTTGACGCGCTCCTGCGCGAAGCCGTCGAGATGGAAGCCGTGCACGCCGGAAACATGTTCGCAGAGATTGTCGCGATGCCCGCGGCAGGCGCTGCAAAGCCCGCAGGTGCGCGCTCCGTAGATGGAAACGAGCTGGCCGGGCAGCAAGCTCGAAACGCCCGGGCCTATCTCGGCCACTTCGCCGGATGCCTCGGCGCCGACGACGAGCGGCATCTTGCGTTTGGCGAAGGCCATGCCACGCCAGCCCCAGACGTCGATGTGATTGAGCGCCACGACCTTGATGCGCAGCGTTACCTCGCCGATGCCCGGAGGCGGTGGCGGCGGCAGGTCGACCGTCTCGAGCTTGCGGTCCTCGACGAGTTGCAGTGCGCGCATGGCGGTCCAGGCTGTCGGAAACGTGCCGGTCGCTTAGCCGGGTTCCCGCGCCATGACAAGGCAGGTGTTCTGGCCGCCGAACCCGAACGAGTTGGACAGCACCATGCCGACATCGGCGCTTCGCTTTACGTTCGGCACCACATCGAGCTCTATCGCGGGGTCGGGCACGTCGTAGTTGATGGTCGGAGGGATGACGCCCTCGCGCATGGTCATCAGCGACACCGCCGCCTCGATGGCGCCCGCCGCCGAAAGCGTGTGGCCGATCATCGATTTGTTGGACGAGATCGGGATCTTGCGCATGCGCTCGCCAAAGACGGTCGACAGCGACAGGTGCTCCATCTTGTCGTTCTCGGGCGTCGAGGTCCCGTGCGCGTTGACATAGTCGATGCGATCGGTCGATGCGCCCGCGTCCGCCAGTGCCGCACGCACGGCCGCGATCGCCGGCGAACCGTCGGGCTTGGAGCGCGTGCGGTGGAAGTCGTCGGCCTTCTCTCCGCACCCGCTCAGCACGCCGATCACTTCGGCGCCGCGCGCCAGTGCGCTTTCCAGCGATTCCAGGACCAGCGCAGCCGCGCCTTCCGCCAGCACGAAGCCGTCGCGGTCCTTGGAGAAGGGTTTCGAGGCCTTCGAAGGTTCTTCGTTGTGGGTGGATAGTGCCGAAAGCAGCGAGAAGCGGATCAGCGCCTCGGCGGTAGCCGAGCCGTCCGCGCCGATCGACAGCGCCCGCGTGCATTCGCCGCGGCGGATCGCCTCGACGCCGAGCTGGATGGCCGTGGCGCCCGACGCGCAGGCGGTGGACAGCGTTACCGGCAGCCCTGTCGCGCCGAAATCGTCAGCCAGCCGGTCGGCGATCGTTCCGAACTGCGTGTTCAGGAAGAACGTGTCGTGGTTCTGGCCGCGTGCGACGGCCAGCAGGCGCCGGTAGCCTTCCTCTTCGCTCGACGAGCGGTAGAGAGCGAAACGTTCGCTCCAGTCCAGTTCCACGGGCGGCGATGCGAGGAAGAGCGGACCGCCGAAGCCGGAGCCGTCCAAACCGGCCTGCGCCAGAGATTCCCGGGCCGCGGTTGCCGCCAGTTCGTAGGTGAGGGCGCCCGGCCCGGAATTGCTGGAGCCCAGGAAATCCACCAGGCCCGCGATGCGGGTGTTCAGATGCTCGACAGGGAAGCGGGAGATCGGCCTTATACCGGACTTGCCGGAGGTGAGTGCGGCCCAGTTGTCCGTCTTGCCGACGCCGAGCGAGGTGACGATGCCGATGCCGGTCACCGCGACGATCGGCCTGCCGAGATGATCCGTGTGGCGCGCCATGCTGGCCTCCTACGCGTCCGCCGTTACCAGCGCGACGCCTTCGGCGCGGTGATAGCCGACCGAAGTGGCGAGAACCGCGTCGACCGGGCCGCCATACGCGGCCTCCGAGGCCGCGTCGAATGCCGGATAGGGCGTGCGCCGCGATACGACGATGGCGGCGAGCGCGACCGCGAACGGGAAGGCGGCTTCCTTCAGATGGCCGGTGCGGGTGGCGAAGCCGCGCGCGGCGATTGAGCCGCGTGCGTCCAGTGCGGACTTTTCGGCGGCCGTCGCCGCATGAGCTCCCGACGCGGCCGACAAGCATAAAGCGGGGTGTTCGCCGGGCAGGCACGATTCGAGGAGTTTGCCGATCTCGGCCGCCAGATCGCCCTTGCGGCTCGAACGGCCGGCCACCACCTTGTCGAGAACGGCATAGGGCTTGCGGCCGCGCGCCTCGGCATGCGCGCGCGATTCCAACACCAGGAAACCGGCGCCGGATGCCGAAACCAGGCCGCCGCCGACCGATCCTTGCCGCTGCCAGACCGGCTTCCATGTGTCGCGATGCAGATAGCCGCCTAATTCGTAGCCCAGAAGCATGTCGGGATGCTCGGTCTCGAACGCACCGCCGACCAGCACATGGTCGGACTGGCCCGAGGCGATCCGGGCGGCGGCGGTCTGCACGGCGGAAATGCCGCTGCCTTCCTCGCCCATGAAGGTGCGCGAGGAACCCGTGACCTTGTGGACGATCGAAATGTTGCCCGCGAGCAGGTTCGAGAGCTGTGCCAAAAACAGCGTCGGACGCAGTTCGGTCGTCAGCTTCTCGTTGAGCAGGACGCCGAGATCCGGCCGCGCTTCCGAAGCCGCGAGGATCATCGCGTCGACCGCCTCGTCGCGTTCGCCACCGCCGGCGGCGATGACCATGTCCATCGAGGCGCACATCGCCTCGTCCTTCATGGCCGCATCATCCAGCGCAAGACCGGCCGCATAGGTGCCCAGTCTCTGCCAGGTTTCCATCTGGCGCTGGTCGCCGCGCTTGGGGATCTGCAGGCTCCAGTCGATCGCCGGCAGCGGATGGATGGTGTAGGGCGGGTATCGTTCGGTGTCGATCGCGGGCGTGGCGTCGGCGGCAGTCAGCGCGCGCCAGTGCGCGTCCACGCCTTCTCCCAGGCAGGACACGAGGCCGAGGCCTGTGATGACGACGTCATGCGCGCCCATATGCCCTCTTGCGCAAGCTCTCCCGCCTGCGGCTCAGGCCGCCTGCTTGGCCGCGACGAGGCCGTCGATCTTGGCGACGAGATTCTTCATCAAGAAGTACTCATCGGTGGAAGCCTTGCCGTCGTTGACGTCCTGCGTCC
>JAEUMA010000755.1 GCA_016793565.1 Rhizobiaceae bacterium | reverse complement strand
CCTTCTGCGAAACCATCGAGCGGCAGCTTGAAGTCGACCTCGCCGCCGGAAAAGCGCTCGACCGAGACGATGATGATCTTGCCGGATTTGAGCGCCGCTTCGAGTTTGTCGTCCAGGACGATGATCGCGTAGCTGCCGTTCTTGTCGGCCGTCAGTATGGGGTAGGTTTCTGCCGGGCCGCCATCGACCGCAAGCCTCACGCCCTTCGGCAGCATGAGCCCGTGCGGCAGGCTGAGCCGCATGATGGGTCTGCCGTCGCGCTTGTCGCGAAGCACGGTCGCCGCCAGAACCCGCTGCTTGCGCTCCTTGGTGGCGAGCGTCAGGGTCATCGAACAGGCTTTTTCCGAGGAGTTTTCGAGGCTGCGGCAGACGAGCGGCCAGCCGAGCTTCGGCGTGTCGACGGAAGATGCCTCCGGACCGCTTTCGGGTTGCATCTCCTGGGCAGGCGCTGCCGCGACCGAAAACACAAGCAGCGCGCCAACGATGGCGGCCCCGGCCAGTACTCGAATTCCCATCACTACGTCTCCCTTGGACGGGCTCATCCTGCTCCGCAGCACATGGGGTCCGCGCCAGTTATGGCGGATTGATGGTCGAAGGAGACGCAACGCCCCCCTATATTCGCATCGCGAACCGGATACCGTCGTAGATCGCGGCGTGGATGTTGCGCGAGGCGACCGCGTCACCGATGCGAAACAGCGTAAAACGTCCCTCGGCGTTACGCTGCGGAAATATCGGTCCGCCGGCGATCAGCGCCTCGTAATCCACCGCGCCCGTATTGGCCGATAGCGGCTTCAGCGTGAAATAGAGCTCATCCAGCGGCATGGTGCCGTGCTCCACCACGACCTGATCCACCCGGCGCTCGGCACGCCACCCTTCCGCGAAATCCGACGAAAGCGTCGCGACCAACTCGTTGCCCTCGCGCCTGATGGCGTTGAGGCGCGTGTTGATCGTCACGCGCACGCCCTTCTCGTGAAAGGTCCTCATGTAGGGAACGTGGTTCATTCCTCCCATCTCCGGCGCGAAAAAGCGCTCCGGCGAGACGAATTCAAGGCTGGAGCCGGCATTGGCGATGAGTTCGGCGGCTCCCATACCCTGATGGCCGCCATTGTCGTCGAACAGCAGCACGCGTTCGGCGGGTTTCGCCGCGCCCGACAGGATATCCCAGCTCGAAGTGGCGAGTTCGTCGCCGGCCGCAAGCGGCGGGTTCTGCGGCAGACCGCCGGTGGCGATCACCACGCAGTCCGGCGCCAGGGAGAGCACGTCGTCTGCCTCTGCCAGGATGTCGTAGCGTATCTCGACGCCGAGCCTCTCCAATTCCGCGACGCGCCAGTCGACGATACCGATGAGCTCGCGGCGACGCGGATTCTGCACGGCCAGCCGAATTTGCCCGCCCGCATGCGGCGCCGCTTCCAGCACGAAGACGCGATGCCCCCGCTCCGCCGAGACCCGCGCCGCCTCGAGCCCCGCCGGCCCCGCCCCGACCACGACCACCGTCTTCGGCGCTCCCTCCGACCGGGCGATCACATGCGGTATGCTGCCCTCGCGGCCGGTGGCCGCATTGTGGACGCAGAGCGCCTCGCCACCCTCGTAGATGCGGTCCAGGCAATAGGTCGCCCCCACGCACGGACGGATGCGATGCTCCTCCCCGGCCACGACCTTCGCAATGATGTGCGGTTCTGCGATATGGGCGCGCGTCATCCCGACCATGTCGAGCTTGCCCTCGGCGATCGCGTGCCGGGCCGTGGCGACATCCTGGATACGGGCCGCATGGAAGACCGGAAACTTCGTCGCGGCGCGCACCTCGCCGGCGAAGTCCAGATGCGGTGACGATCGCATGCCGGTGATGGGGATAACCTTGGTCAGCGCGGCGTCCGTTTCGATCGAGCCACGAATGATGTTGAGAAAATCGACCTTTCCGCCTTGCGCGAGCCGGCGCGCGACCTCGATGCCCTCGGACTTGGACAGGCCGGCGGCGAGGTCCTCGTCTGCGACCATGCGGACGCCGACGACGAAGTCGGCGCCGACAGCCGCGCGCACGGCATCGAGCACACGATTGGTAAAGCGGAGGCGGTTGTCGAGGCTGCCGCCCCATTCGTCGTCGCGCTGGTTCGTGGCCGGCGACCAGAAGCCGTCCATCAGGTGGCCGTAGGCCTCGAACTCGATACCATCGAGACCGGCAGCCTGCATGCGCTGGGCCGCCGACGCGTAGTCGGCAACGATTCTTTCGATGTCCCAGTCCTCGGCCGTCTTCGGGAAGGCACGGTGCGCCGGCTCCCGCAACGGGGACGGCGCCAGCACGGGCAGCCAGTCGGCCTTGTTCCAGCCCGTGCGGCGGCCGAGATGGGTGATCTGGATCATCACCTTGCAGTCGTGTTCATGGCAGGCGTCGGCCAGTTCGCGCAGCCACGGCACGATCTCGTCGCGATAGGCGTGCAGGTTTCCAAATGCCGCCGGACTGTCGCGCGAGACTATCGCCGATCCGGCCGTCATGGTCAGCGCCATGCCGCCTTTGGCCTTCTCGGCATGATAAAGGCGATATCGCTCTTTCGGCATGCCGTCCTCGGAATAGGCCGGCTCGTGCGACGTCGACATCACGCGGTTCTTGAGCCGCAGATGCTTGAGCTGAAAAGGCTGCAGAAGAGGATCCGTGGTCGTCCGGACAGCGGCCATCGTCATCGGCAATCTACTCGCATTGATACTGGCTGAGCGCCCATTCGTTGGTGACGGAAAGCAGGTCTTCGATCTTCCACTGGCCGTCGACCCGTTTGAGTTTCCATTGCATGCGGTGGGGTTCTCCGCCAGCCATGAAAGCAACCACGACGATCGCTGTCTCCCCGCGCACCGCTTCGGCGAATTTCAGGGTCTTCTCGACCTCGGCCTTGTCCGCCTCGACCCCGTCCAGGGCCAGATTGGGATCGAAGCAGTCGCCCTCGCCCGACGCCTTCAAACGATCGCCTTCGTCAAGGACATGCCTCGCGGGATCAACGAACCAATGCCGCTGCGTCGGGTCCGCCTCCGACCCCGGACGCTCGTAGAATGCCCTGACCGTATCAGTCGGCGTCTGCGCATGCGCAATGCCAGCGCCTGCCAACAGGAACAAGACTGCGAAGGCGCGCATCGGAAACGGTTTCCTGGCAGGGAGCTCCGCTCAATACCACGCATCCTCCATCGCGGCTTTTTTCCGGCCGATGAAGTCACGCAGCGCTTCGTCGGTGCCCTCATCCAGCGCCGGCGCCTGGTACTCCGCCAGCATCTTCTTCCAGCGGCGGTTGGCGCGAATGGCTGCGTCCTCGCTGCCGGCCGCCTCCCATTTCTCGAACGGCTCGTTGTCGTCCAGTTCGGAGTCCCAGAACGCCGTCTCGTAGTTGGCCATGGTGTGGTCGCAGCCAAAGAAATGACTGCCCGGCCCGACTTCGCGGAAGGCGTCGAGCGCAAGCTGGTTGTCGTCGATCTTGACGCCGTCGCAATAGGTGTGGAGCGCGCCGCAAAAATCCATGTCCATCACGAATTTCTCATAAGACATGGATAGCAGACCGTCGAGGAAGCCCGCGGAATGCAGAATGAAATTGGCGCCGCAGTGGACGGCCGCCAGCATCGACATCGTCCCCTCGTTCATGGCCTGCGCGTCCGGCAGTTTCGAGGTCGTGAAGTTTCCCGAACAGCGGAGCGGCAGGTTGAGTCGACGCGCCAGTTGCCCGACCACCATCGACCCGATCGCCGGTTCGGGCGTGCCGAAGGTCGGCGAACCGGAGCGCAGAGACATCGACGACAGGAAATTGCCGAAGATCACAGGCGCCCCCGGCCTCTCCAGTTGCGTCAGCGCGCAGCCGGCCATGGTCTCCGCCAGCGACTGGGCGATGGCGCCGGCATTAGTCACGGGGCCCATCGCCCCGCCGAGGATAAATGGCACAATCACGGCCGCCTGGTTTGCGCGGGCATAGGCGCGTAGCGCCAGCGTCATCGTGCCGTCCCACACCAGCGGCGAGTTCACGTTGACATTGCCGAGGATGACGCAGTTCTTGTCGGCGAACTCCTTGCCGAAGACGATGCGCGCCATGTCGATGGAGTCCTCGGCCCGGCTCTCCGCTGTTACCGAGCCCATGAACGCGCGGTCCGAATAGCAGATATGGCTGTAGACCATGTCGAGATGGCGCTTGTTGACCGGCACGTCGACCGGCTCGCAGATCGTGCCGCCGGAATGGTGCAGCCAGGGCGACGATTGCGCCAGCTTGATGAAGTTGCGGAAATCCTCAATCGTTCCGTAGCGGCGGCCCTTGTCGAGATCCATCACGAAAGGCGAGCCGTAGGCCGGCGAGAAGACCACCTTGTTGCCGCCGATCTGGACATTGTTGGCCGGGTTGCGGGCATGCTGGGTGAATTCGGCGGGCGCCGCGGAAACGATCTCACGCAGCATGCCGGGCTCGAAGCGCACGAGCAGACCCTCGACCTTCGCACCGGCCCGCTTCCAATGGTCGATAGCG
>JAEUMA010000700.1 GCA_016793565.1 Rhizobiaceae bacterium | reverse complement strand
CGTTCACGCGGCGTTTGAGGAAGCGCCAGGCGATTTCGCGCACCGGCGGTATGAACAGCAGGATGCCGAAGATGTCGGTGACGAAGCCGGGGATCAAGAGCAGGATGGCGGCCAGCAGGATCATGACGCCGTGGGCGACCTCCCTGCTCGGATCGCGCCCTGCCTCGACTTCCGCGCGCATGCGGTTCATGACGCCGAAGCCCTGGTAGCGCAGCAGCACCGAGCCGGCCACTGTGCTTGCCAGCACAAGCGCGATCGTCCAGAGCACCCCGATATGGCTGCCGACGACGACGAAGCCGGCGATTTCGATCAGCGGCAGAAGCAGAACGATCAACGGAAACAGGCGCACGGGCTCTCGGATTTCCAGCGTGGGAAGCTTGCCATGTGGACATGGCGGCATATTGTCTTTCAGATAGGTACGGCCGACTTTGATTTGAATGAGGCCTGTATGCATTCTATATGCGCTAGACTGGCAAGGTGAGCAACGCTAAGGCGTAAGGCTCGGCGCGCTTGCCGTTTGCGGGAAAGGGCCGATCGGCAGAACACATGGGATTTTTCGACTTCGGCACGATCTTCTTTCTGGTCGCGGCGGTGGTGATCTTCCTCCAGCTGCGCAACGTGCTGGGTCGCCGCACGGGCAATGAGCGCCCGCCTTTCGATCCTTACACGGCCGGCCGAACGCGCGACAAGGAAGCCCAAGCCGGCAAGAACGAGAACGTGGTGTCGCTGCCGCGCAAGCGCGCCGGCGAGGAAAGCGAGAGCGCGTTCGCCGACATCGATGCTGTCGCCAAGCCGGGCACGGAGCTGAACAAGGGCCTACGCGCGATCAGAGAAGCCGATCCGTCCTTCGACCCGAAGACCTTCGTGGAAGGCGCCCGCATGGCCTATGAGATGATCATCATGGCGCACGCGGACGGCGACCGAAAGACGCTCAAGAACCTGCTTTCGCGCGACGTCTACGATGCCTTCGCGGCCGATATCACCGCGCGCGAGAGCCGCGCCGAGAAGATCGAGGCTTCCTTCGTCGGCATCGACAAGGCCGAGTTCGTCTCCGCCGAAATGAAGGGTCCGGAAGCCCACATCACCATGCGTCTCGTCAGCCAGCTGATCTCGGCCACCCGCGACAATGCGGGCGCGGTGGTGGACGGCGATCCCGAGACCGTGGTCGAGACCAAGGACGTCTGGACTTTCGCGCGCGATACCCGCTCGAAGGATCCGAACTGGCGGCTAGTCGCCACCGAGGCGGAAGACTGATCGTACCTGCCGGGAGGCGGTCGTGGCCCTGTCTCCGCTTTTTCGTCGCGTCGACTTCGAACATCTGCCCGGCTGGCGGGACGACGATCCCGCAGACGCGTTCGAGGCCTTTCGCCGGAGCGCCTTCCACTCTGCGGAAAAGCCCTATCGGACCGGCGGCCTTGGCGTCGAGACGGCCGCGTTTGAGCCCGCCTTCGCGGATGCGCGCCTGGCGCGCAGACCGGATACCGGCGCCAGTCGGGCCTTCTTCGAGCGCCATTTCGTCGCCGCGCGCATTGAAGCGGCGGGCTTCGTCACCGGCTTCTACGAGCCCGAGGTCGAAGCCGTCCTGTCGCAGGACGCGGCGCACCCTGTGCCGCTGCTTGCGCGCCCACGCGATCTGGTCGACGTCGATGATGGCAACCGGCCGCCGGACCTGGACCCCTACCTGGCCTTCGCCCGGCAGACCGAGGCCGGGCTGGCGGAGTACTTCGATCGCGCGGCGATCGAGCGAGGCGCCTTGGCGGGCCGCGGCCTGGAGATCGCCTGGCTGGCCGATCCGGTCGACGCCTTCTTCATCCACGTTCAGGGCGCCGCCCGCCTGAAGCTGCCGGACGGCAGCGTCCGCCGCGTCACCTATGCGGCCAAGAGCGGCCAGCGCTTCTCCGGGCCAGGACGCATCCTCGCCGACCTCGGCGAGATTCCGCTGGCCGAGGTGACGATGCAGTCGATCCGGGCCTGGTTCGGGGCCAATCCGCACCGGGTGGACGAGATCCTGCACCGGAACCGCTCCTATATCTTCTTTCGCGATGCGCCGGTTGACGATCCGGCGCTCGGCCCGGTGGCGGCAGCCAAGGTGCCGCTCACGCCGGGGCGTTCCCTGGCGGTCGATCGCCTGCTGCACACTTTCGGCACGCCGTTCTTCGTGGATGCGCCACGGCTGCTCGCCTTCGGCGGCCAGCCGTTCCGGCGGCTGATGATCGCCCAGGACACAGGTTCGGCGATCGTCGGACCTGCCCGCGGCGACCTTTTCGCGGGTTCGGGCGATGCTGCCGGCGAGATCGCCGGCGTGGTGCGCGCCGATGCGACCTTCTACGCCCTGCTGCCGCGTCCGCTGTTCGAGGCGCGTCCATGAGCCGCGCGTCCAAGGCGCTTTCCGACGAGGACCGCATCCTCTGGCACCAGGTGGCGCGCACGGCGAAGCCGCTGAAGGGCACGCCGCAACTGCCGCCGCAGCCAGCGCGGCCCGAGACCCCGCGCGACGAAACGCCGGCGGTCGCGCCGGCTTCCGTGGTTCCGTCAGCCGCGACCTCCGCCACGCCGAAGCGGCAGCATGTCGCCTCGCATTTCGACAGTCAGACGCACGAGAAGCTGGCCCGGGGTCGTCTGCCGATCGAGGGCCGGGTCGATCTGCACGGCATGACGCAGGACGAGGCCTATTTCCTGTTGCTTGCTTTCCTGCGCCGGGCCTTCGAGGACGGCGTACGCTACGTCCTGGTCATCACCGGGAAAGGCGCGCGCAGCGACGGAATCCTGCGCCGGGCGGTGCCCGGCTGGCTGGCCACGCCGCCTTTCCGCATGCTGGTGTCGAGTCACGACG
>JAEUMA010000686.1 GCA_016793565.1 Rhizobiaceae bacterium | reverse complement strand
CTCGATCAGATAGAATTCCGCGCGCGGCCAGGCCTTGTGCAGCGCCCAGGCGTATCGTGCCGGGCACGGCATGTCGTAGCGGCCGTGCACGATCACGCCGGGAATACCGGCCAGCCAATGCGCGTCGCGGATCAGCTGCCCCTCCTCCAGCCAGCCGGCGTGGACAAAATAGTGGTTCTCGATGCGCGCGAAGGCGATCGCGAAATCGTCCTCGCCAAACTTGCCGCTGGTCTCCGGATCGGGCAGCAGCGTGATCGTCTCGCCCTCCCAGAGGCTCCACGCGCGCGCGGCCTCCACCTGCGCCTTGCGGTCCGATCCGACCAACCGCTTGCGGTAGGCGGCCATCATGTCGCCGCGCTCGGCGGGCGGGATCGGCGCCTGGAAGCGCTCCCACTTGTCCGGGAACATCTCGGACACGCCGAACTGGTAGTACCATTCGAGTTCGGGCCGTGTAAGCGTGTAGATGCCGCGAACGACGAGTTCACTGACGCGCTGGGGATGCGTCTCGGCGTATGCCAGAGCCAGCGTCGAACCCCAAGAACCGCCGAACACCAGCCATTTCTCGAAACCGGCCATTTCGCGCAGCCGCTCGATGTCGGCGACCAGATGCCAGGTCGTGTTGGCCTCCAGGCTGGCGTTGGGCACGGATTTTCCGCAGCCGCGCTGGTCGAACAGGATCACGTCGTAGAGTTTCGGGTCGAACAGCCGACGATGTTTCGGCGAAAATCCGCCGCCCGGCCCTCCATGCAGGAACACGGCCGGCTTGGCCCCTCTGGTGCCCGAGCGCTCCCAATAGATGCTGTGGCCATCGCCGACATCGAGCATACCGGAATCGAAAGGCTCGATCTCGGGATAAAGCGTGCGCAGGCTCATGGTCTGTTCTCCGGCGGCCATTGATCTGTGTCGTGGTCGGGATGCTGGCGGTTCGTCGCCTTGATGGCAGCGATCCGCTCCGGCGAGTCGATATCCTCTGTCCTGCCGAGGTCGGGAACGGCGGTCAGTTCGGCAAACCACGGCATCCGGCCCTCGATACTGTCCTGCGAGGTCGGCATCAGCCGGTCCGGATGGTCGAGCGAGCCGATGGTGACGTTGATATGCGCGCTGCCGTCGGCGCGATAGACCAGCGGGGTGCCGCACGCCGCGCAGAAGCCGCGCTCGACATGTTCGGAGCTGCGAAAAGACGACGGTTGGCCGCGCGTCCAGACGAAATCCCGCAGCGGCGCGCCGACCAGGGCCGCGAAGTAGTTTCCCACGGCCTTCTGGCACATGCGGCAATGGCAGATATGCGCGCTGTCGGCCACGACCGAGGCGGCAAACCGCACGGCCCCGCACTGACACCCGCCCGTCATCCTCATGTCGGCATCTCCGGCGGCCATTGATCTGTATCGCGATCCGGGTGCTGGTGGCCGATCACGCCGCGCATGAAGGCATCGGCGGCCGGGCTGTCGCCCTGCTTGCGGAAGGGCAGCGTGTGCAGCCGGTCGAAGAAGGGCAGCATGTCGGCCGGATTGACCTGGATGACGGGCGCTGCCCTCGCCGGCTCGTCCAGCGCGCCGATGGCGATCTCGGTGCCGCCCTCATACTCGTAGGTCAGCGGCGTGCCGCATTTCTCGCAAAAACCGCGCTTCACGAGGTTGGAACTCTGGAAATGCGCCGGATGTCCGCGCGTCCATTCCAGCCCCTTGGCCGTCACCAGCGGACCGAAGAACGAGCCGAACGCCTTCTGGCACATACGGCAATGGCAGATCGAGGCGCGCCCCAGCCCGGCGAGGCGGAAGCGCACCGCGCCGCACTGGCAACCGCCGGTGATCTCCTGCCTGCTCATCGCGAAAAGCCCTCCGGCGGCCAACTCTCTGTGTCGTGGTCGGGATGCTGGTAGGAAACGAGCGTCGCGAGGAAGGATGTCGCCTCCTGATCCTCCAGCGTATCGTGACCGGGTAAGGCGGCGATCTCGTCTGCGTAGGGCAGCCTGGCCTCGGTACCCCACTGCACCGTTGGCCGTATTGCAGCCGGATCGTCGAAGGCGGCGATCGCCAGAGCCACGCCGTCCGGCGCTTCGTAGGTCAGCGGCGTTCCGCATTCGGCGCAGAAGCCGCGGCTCGCCGCGCTCGACGAGCGGAAGCGTTTCGGCTCGCCGCGCGTCCAGGTCAGCCTGGCCTGTCGGACCGAGACCAGCGGCAGGTAGAAATTGCCGGACGCTTTCTGGCACATGCGGCAGTGGCAGACCGACGCGTCGCCCAGCACGCCCTCGACATGAAAGCGCACGGCGCCGCATTGGCATCCGCCGGAATATTGCGGCCGATTGTCGAGGCTCACCGCGCCCTCCCTTCACGCCGGCGCATGGCAGACCGCCTCGACATTGTTGCCGTCGGGGTCGAACACGAAGGCGCCATAGTAGTTCTCGTGATAATGCGGACGCAGGCCGGGCCCGCCATTGTCGCGGCCGCCCGCCCCCATCGCCGCGCGATAAAACGCGTCGACCTCGGCGCGCGAGCGTGCGCTGAAGGCCACATGGCGGCCCGGACCCGGCTCTCCGTTACTCGAAATCCAGAAATCCGGCTTGTCGCGGCCGTAGCCGCCAATCTTGGCGCCGCCGGTGAACTCCTCCGGCACGGTCATGACCATGCTGGCGCCGAGCGCGCCCATGGCCGCGTCGTAGAACCGCTTCGAAGCCGCGTAGTCCTTCACGCAAATGCCGATGTGGTCGATCATGGGTGATGCTCCTCATATGCGAATGACGCGCCAGCGACCTGCCGATCGGCATCCGCCTGCGTCAATCCGGCGAACGCCACGATATGGGAACAGACGCCGTCGATGTCGCGCAGCACGTCGTCGTTCCAGAAGCGGAGGACGGTCCAGCCGAGTTCCTGGAGCATCCGGTCGCGAACAGGATCAGTAGCGAGTTCGGCGTGTTGCGCGCCGTCGACCTCGACAATGATCTGGTGCTGTGGGCAAGCGAAGTCGACGATGTAACCCGCAATCGGCATCTGGCGCCTGAAAGACGTACCCATGAGCCTGTGCGCCCGAATCTCGTTCCAGAGCTTGAGTTCCGGTTCGGTCAGCGCCTTGCGCATCTTCCGTGCATTGCGGCGGTTGGCTGGCGGAACAGGGTAGTGGCTCATCAGACCCTACCCGCTTGCTCGAACGTCGGGTGGTCAGGCTGGCTCCAGGCACCCCCCTCTGTCCTGCCGGACATCTCCCCCTCAAGGGGGGAGATGGGCAGCTTCCTCCGTCGCCCACGACCTTCAACGTCGGTGATTGGCGATACCGTCAATGACAGCCAATCTCCCCCCTTGAGGGGGAGATGTCCGACAGGACAGAGGGGGGTTCTTTGCTCAACCCTCACCGCTTCACCTCCCAGGTGGTGATGCGTTCGCCGGTGGCGGGATCCTTGCCGTCCTTCAGCTGGATGCCCTGCGCCAGAAGCTCGTCGCGGATGCTATCGGCTGCAGCCCAGTTCTTCTCGCGGATCAGAGCAAGCCGATTGGAAACCTTGTCGCCGATCGCTTCCTCGCTTATTGCCTTGTGCGCTTGAGGGCCTTCGTAACGATGTGTCAGAGAGCGCGTCCGATGGCTCTCCAGATTAACCCCCATCAGCTCGGCTCCGGCCTTCAGCGCTGCCGGATCGCTTTTGCGCAGCGCGTGAAGCTCGGCCACGATGGCCGCGCTCGAGAGATCGTCCGTCAGTGCTTCAAGGAAAGCCGGCGACGGACGGGTCGCGCTTACGCCGTCGGTCCGCTTAGCCCAGTCGGTCAGCGTCGCATCCGCCTCCTCCAGCCTTCTCACCGAAAAATCGATCGGCTCGCGGTAGTGAGTCATCAGCATGGCAAGCCGCAGCACATCGCCCGGCCATTTGCGACCGCCGAACTTGTCGGTCTCCAGCAGCTCGTGGATGGTGACGAAGTTGCCGTCGCTCTTCGACATCTTCTTGCCTTCGACCTGCAAAAAGCCGTTGTGCATCCAGACATTGGCCATCACGGCGGTGCCGTGGGCGCAACGCGACTGGGCGATCTCGTTCTCGTGGTGCGGGAAGATCAGGTCCAGCCCGCCGCCATGGATGTCGAACACCTCGCCGAGATAGGCTGCGCTCATGGCCGAGCACTCGATATGCCACCCGGGGCGGCCGTGGATCGTGATCGGCTGGCCGCCGATGCGGAACACCCCGTCCCAGCCCGGCTCGTCGGCGGACGATTCTTTCCACAGCACGAAGTCGGCCGGGTTCTTCTTGTGCGCGTCGACGGCCACGCGCGCGCCGGCCTGCTGCTCGTCCAGATTGCGCCGCGAGAGACGCCCGTACTCGGCCATGGAGGTGGTGTCGAACAGGATTTCACCTGCCGCCGCATAGGCATGGCCGCGATTGATGAGGCTTTGAATCAGGCTGACCATGTCAGCCTTGCCGTCCGCGCGCGGCAGCACGAACTCGGTGGCGCGCGGCTGCTGGTCGGGCGGCAGGCAGCCCAGCGCCGTGACGTCCTTCTGATACTGTTCGTAGGTCGGCTCGGTGACCTTGCGGATTGCCTCGTTCAGGCCAAGCCGCCCGGCCGCGATGTCGGCGCCGTAGTCGCGCAGCGCCCGCGCGTTGATCTTGTCGTCCACGTCCGTGATGTTGCGGACATAGGTGACATGGTCGGCGCCATAGACGTGGCGCAGCAGGCGGTAGAGCACGTCGAAGACGATCGCCGGGCGCGCATTGCCGATATGGGCGTAATCATAGACCGTCGGACCGCAGACATACATGCGCACATTGGCGGGATCGATCGGAGAAAAGACCTCCTTCGACCGCGTCAGCGTGTTGTAAAGCCGCAACGTCTGCGGATTTTCAGCCATATGAACTCCCCTGGCCTGCTGGCCGGGGCGTTTGCTTTATCTGGCGAGAGAGAAGGCGAAAACGACCGGACCAGCGCTGGCGCTAGCCAATAATGCAAATGCCGGAAATGGCAGTCGGCGTCTTCATGGCTGGCCTTATGCCGCCCGCAAACAGCCGGCGTCAAGCGCGAAGTTGCGGATTTGCGGGGTTTTTCGGCCATTTCGGAAACGATGGCGCCCAACCGCGGCACCGATCTGAAACACGAATGGGCTACCTCTCCGGGAAGGCTGGATTCGGTCCGCCCGGCGACGCAAGCGCGTCGGAGACCGGTAAGATTTGATTAAACATCTCGGCGCAGAGGTCTGGAATGGTCGGCGGATCGCCTACAAACGTCACGATTTCGTCCGATTCGGCGACCAACAACCCAGGCCACGACGCAACTCAGGGGACTACCATGCAGGCCATCAAGAGCGAAGCCGAGCGCGCCCGACGCCAATACGCCGCTCTCGCCAAGCACTATCGCCCGATCGGGCCCGCGGCCATCGCCGCGGCGCTGCTGTGCAAGCCCAAGAAGCGGGCCGGCAGCCCTTCGCACAAGGGCTGAGCCTTTCAGAACAGCGTAAGCTGCTCTGATCCTGCCGGCTCGTCCGGCTTGGCCGCGGCCGGCGGCGCCGTCTCCACGGCTGCCTGCACGTCCGGACCGACGTTTGCCACTTTATTGACCCGGTCCGAGATCGCGATCGCCTCGAACTCGTCCGGCTCGGCCGGCCGCATCAGGTCGGCAACGTCGCGCGGCTCGCTGCCGCGGCAATCGAGCCAACGCGCGAAGTCCTGCGGCCTGATCACCACCGGCGCACGGTGGTGGATATCGGCCAGGGCGCCGGTCGCGGCCGTCGTCAGAATCGCGCCGGTGTCGATTTCCGATCCGCCCGGCTCGTGCCAGGTCTCCATCAGCCCGGCAAACGCGACTATGCCGCCGCCAACCGGCCGCACGAAGTAGGCCTGGCCGGTCCTGCCCTTCTCGCGACGCCACTCATAGAAGCCGGTTGCGGGCACAAGCGTGCGGCGATGACGCATGGCGGCACGGAAGGTACCCTTCTCCGCTGCTTCCTCCGATCGCGCGTTGAACAACAGCGGCACCGAACGCGGATCCTTCGCCCAGCCGGGCAGGAAACCCCAGCGCACCAGAAAACAACGGCGGTCGGTCTGATTGGAACCGGCCGGCTGAGGGTGGCCGCCCGTCACCATCAGGATCGGCTGCGTCGGCGCGATGTTGTAGCGCGGCGGGAAGTCGTCGATATCGGTCAGACCGAGAAGGTCTGCCACCTCCTCAGGCGTCGCCGTCAGGGTAAAACGTCCACACATTGCCGGCCAACCGCTTGATTTTCCGTGCTGCGGCCCCAACGTAGGGGCGCGTGCCGGTTCCCGCAACCGGCGCGCCCCGAAGGAGCGTCGTGCCTTGACCAGAATCGTCGATGCCGTGTCGGTCGCACTTGTCGCAGGCGAGCGCATACTCCTCGTCCGGCGGGGATCGCCGCCGTCGCAGGGCATGTATG
>JAEUMA010000680.1 GCA_016793565.1 Rhizobiaceae bacterium | reverse complement strand
TCCTGAAAGCGCGGGCGCACATGCCGGAAACGCCACGCCTGTGGATCGTCTGCGGCGGCGGCCGCAAGAACCCGCATATCGTCGCTGACCTGAAAAGCGGCGCGGCTGAGACCGGCGCAGACGTCATGGTGGCTGAGGAGGTTGGCCTGGACGGCGACGCCACCGAGGCCGAGGCGTGGGCCTATCTCGCCATTCGCGCCCGCGCCGGGCTGCCGCTGACGTTTCCGTCCACGACGGGCTGCCGCGCGCCCACCGCCGGCGGCGTGCTCGCCCCGCCATAGAGGGTCATCAAACCTTAACGCAAGCGTCAATCCCGCGACATTTGCGCGACCTAGTTGGCTGTGTGTCCGATACCCTCGAACAACGGAAACCAGCCATGCTTCGTCTGCTTCTTTCCACGGTCGCCGTCGCGGCCATCTCGACCTCGGTCCTCGCCGACGAACAGGTGTTCACGGCCAAGCTCGCCGGGCAGGCGATCCTGCCGGCCAACACCATCATCAAGGCACCCGACGATGCACCCGAGCATCTGCGGACGTCCGGCAAGTTTTCCACGCCGGATCGCAAGCGGGCCACCGAACTCGGCAGCGTCCCCGGCAAAGACGGCGTCCGCCCGACCGGCCTGGCCTTGCCGTTCGACGGCCAGCCTGTGCAGGGCTTCTCTGGCATCAAGGCTGTCGGCGACGGCACGTTCTGGACGCTGTCCGACAACGGCTTCGGCACCAAGCTCAATTCGAGCGACGCCGCGCTGATGATCCACCATGTCGGCTTCGATTGGGAAAACGGCACGGTCGAGCGCCTGCAGACCATCTTCCTCAGCGACCCGGACCGCAAGGCGCCGTTTCCCATCGTGCTCGAAGGAGCCGACACTCGTTACCTCACCGGCGCGGATTTCGACGTCGAATCCATTCAGCCGGTCGCTGACGGTTTTTGGATCGGCGAGGAGTTCGGCCCCTATTTGCTAAAGTTCGACCGACAGGGACGCCTGGTGGAAGTTTTCGAGACGACGATCGAAGGCGAAGCCGTGCGCTCGCCTGACAATCCGACGCTGGCTCTACCGGCCAATCCGACAGCCAAGAACCCGGCTTTCAACCTGAAGCGGTCCGGCGGCTACGAGGGTCTCGCGATGTCGAAGGACGGCAGCAAGCTCTACGGCCTCCTGGAAGGGCCGCGCTATATGGCCGACGGCGCGGTCGAGGCGATCAATGGCGCTACCGCGCTGCGCGTCGTCGAATTCGATGTTGACGGCCGGAAATGGACCGGTCGCAGCTGGCTCTACCCGCTCGCAGAGGGCGGCGAGGCGATTGGCGACTTCAACATGATCGACGAGAATACCGCGCTGGTTATCGAGCGCGACAACGGAGCCGGCATCGCGGCTAAGGCCTGTGCTGACGCCAACGCACCGCAGCCCGACTGTTTCGCGCGCGCATCCAAGGTTAAGCGCATCTACAAGATCGAGATGAACGACGGCAATGCCGGCAAGGCGGTGCGCAAGATCGGCTATATTGATCTGCTGAACATCGCCGACCCTGACGACAAGAAACGGCAGGGCGGCGGCGACGGCTTCTACGACATGCCCTTCGTGACGATCGAGAATGTCGATGTCGTCGACGCCACCCATATCGTCGTCGGCAATGACAATAATCTTCCGTTCTCGGCCGGCCGCGCCGTCGACAAGGCGGACGACAACGAGTTCGTCCTTCTGGAAGTCGGCGAGTTCCTGGCCGCCAAGTAGTCCGGCGGAATCATAAACCCGGCCAGGCCGTGCCGCCTGTCCGGGTTTATATCGGGCGCCTGCGCGGAGATATCGTCGACAGCCTGCCGGCGATGCCAGAACGGTTCAAGGCAGCGAACCGCCCGCTGACTATGCCTTTGCGGCGGCCTTGGCCTTGGGAGCCTTCGGCGCGGGAGCGGCCTTGGGCTTAGCGGCCGCCTTAGCCTTCGGCGCAGCAGCCGCCTTGGGGGCGGGCTTGACCTCCGCCTTCGCCGCCGGCTTGGCCTCTGCCTTGGCGACGGGCTTCGGCTCCGTCTTTGCCGCGGCGGCCTTGGCTTTGGGAGCGGGAGCCTTTGCAGCCGCTGCGGGCTTGGGTGCAGCCGCTTTCGCGGGTGCCTTGGCTGCAGGCTTGGCGGCTGGCTTCTTGGCCGCGCCGTCGACCATCTCGACCGTCGCCTCGGCCACGCCCTTCTTAAGCGATTCGATAGACTTCAGTGCCGACGCCTTGGCCTTGTAGCCTTCGGAACTGAAAACGATCTCGCCGTTGTTGGCACGATAGCGAAACCGCGTCTCACCCTTCTTGTCTTTATAAACCTCGAATGTGCTCATCTTGGATCCCCGTCATTGGCACCGATTCGATTGCAGCAAAAACGTCCCACTCGATTAGCCGTCTGTCGAGCGGGCAACCGTCATTTCGGCGCATATTCCGGAGTTATTCGCGTCTAATCGCAGAAAAACGGCGGTTCTGACGCGTCAGCGCAAGCGCTTGGGCCGCGGATCGGCCAGTTCACCGGCCATTCTACGGTCGAGATAGTCGGAGCATTCCTCGATCAGAAGCGGCATGTCGTTGCCGTAGAAGTGGTTTGCACCCGTCAGCGTCTTCTGCGTGATCGTGATGCCCTTCTGGCTGTGCAGCTTATCGACCAGGCCCTGGACGTCCTTCGGCGGCGCCACCTTGTCGGCATCGCCGTGGATGATCAGCCCGGACGAGGGGCAGGGTGCAAGGAACGAGAAGTCGTAGGTATTGGGCTGCGGCGAGACCGCGATGAAGCCTTCGATTTCCGGGCGGCGCATCAGAAGCTGCATGCCGATCCAGGCGCCGAAGGAATAGCCGGCGACCCAGCAGCTCTTGGAATCCGGATGCAGCGATTGCACCCAATCGAGGGCCGCTGCCGCGTCCGACAGCTCGCCATTGCCGTGGTCGAATTCGCCCTGGCTGCGGCCGATGCCTCGGAAATTGAAGCGAAGCGTGGTGAAGTCTCGCTTCTGGAACATGTAGAAGAGGTCGTAGACGATTTTGTTGTTCATCGTGCCGCCGAACTGCGGGTGCGGGTGCAGGACGATGGCGATCGGCGCGTTCTTCTGCTTGGACGGCTGGTAGCGTCCTTCCAGCCGACCGGCGGGACCTGCGAAAATGACCTCGGGCATATGCGACTCCACCGACACTTTATTGGCAGCATGCGGGGCTGCTCCGGGGTTGCGGTCTTGACGCCGCGAACTCGCCTCCATAGAAGCTAGTTTAGAACGGTTCAAAACTACGGAATGCCCGGAAGGCCGGCTGCAAGGCGGCTAGATAGGACGCCGGGCCTTGCGATTTCAAGGAAATAACGCGACCCGCCGCCGCTACCTTGTTAAGGATGCTCCAGTTCCGCCGATGACCGCAACACGCGCATACCTCGACTACAACGCCAGCGCACCGCTTCTGCCCGAAGCGCGCGCCGCGATGGTCGCTGCGCTCGACAAGGCCGGCAACGCCGCATCGGTTCATGCGGAAGGCCGGGCGGCACGTCGGCTCATCGAGGATGCGCGCCGCGAC
>JAEUMA010000668.1 GCA_016793565.1 Rhizobiaceae bacterium | reverse complement strand
AAGCGCATGCCGCCGGTTACGATCTGGACGAGGGCATGGTGCTGAAGCTCGACGGCGCGTTCTATTATGGTGACGCATGCCTGAACCGGCTGGCGTTGCTGTCAACGCGTTCGGGCGCGTTCAATCGTCTGACGGCGTGGTCTTTCAGCAATCCCTCGCTGGCGCGGCTGGCCTATCCTGTATTGCGCGGCGGGCGCAACCTTGCGCTATGGCTGCTGGGACGTGGGCGCTTGCGCGAGGCTGACGTCGGCAGGCCCGGCGGCGCGGTGCGGCAGCGCGCCGGCGGGGAACGACAGTGTCTGAAGTAATTTTGCCGGCAGCCGGCACGCGTCTCTCGGGCAAGGCTGGCGAGCGGCTGCGGCTCGCGGTCTTCGTCGCCATCGCGGCGTTCATCATCGGCGCGCCGACCGCCGTGCAGATGTTCGGCGCGCGATCGAGCGTGCTGCGGCCGTGGATCATGTTCAGCACGCCCGGCCTTGGCGTCGTTGATGCGTCCTTCATGCGCATGCAAGCGGACGGCACGCTGCGACCGCTCGACCGCTTCGTGATGCTCGGCGAACCGCGCGACGGAAGGATGAGACGCATCGAAAGCCGCGACGAACTGGCGTCGATCGTCAAGCGCCTATGCGATGCGGCGGGACCGGCGGCCGACATCCGCGTGAAAGCGCGGCAGGCGACGCGCGCGGGTTGGTATCCGATCGAGGAGGCGACGGTCAATGTCTGCGCTCGTTGAGGGCGAGGCGAGCCGCTCGACGGTGCTGCTGCGCAGCCTCGTGGACTGGGCGGTCAACACCGAGGCATCGTCGCGATCGTCGGCGCTGATCCGCATCGGTCTCGCAATCCTATTCTGGTCGCGCTGGGCCGGTGAACTGACGCTGTTCAGCAGCCACGGCGCGCTCGAACTGGCTCTGTCGCTGAACTTTTTCGCCGCGACGACCATGCTCTTCATCGGCCTGAGCAGCCGTGTCGCGGCGGCCTGGGCCGGCGTCGTGGCGATGGCGATGTACTATTACTTCGGCCAGCAGCTCGGCCGCGAGCCCTGGACGCATCACCACACCTACCTGCTGGCGATGGCAGCACTTCTGCTTGCGCTCACGCCCTGCGGGCGCTCCTATTCGCTCGACCGTTATCTGGCGGTCACACGCGCGGCGCGCGAGCGCCGCGCGTGCCCGGCGGAGCGGGGCAATGTCTGGGGCCTGCGCATGATCGTCATCCAGATGTCGGTGCTCTATTTCTACTCCGCTTTCGACAAGACGCAGTCCGGCTTTCTCAGCGGCGCCCGCCTGGAGCACATCGTCCTGTGGTTCTATGCCGGCTCGGACTATCCTGCCATGCCGTCATTTCCCACAATGGCCATGCTCACGGCGGTGGCCGTGGTCGTCCTGGAATACGCTCTTGCCTTCGGCCTGCCGTTAAGGCGGACCCGGCGCTACCTTCTACCGCTGGGCATCGCGTTCCATCTGACGATCTATGTCACGCTGCCGGTCTACACTTTCAGTGCAACGATGTTGCTGCTCTACCTTGCCTACCTCGATCCCGATCGCGTTCACCGCGTCATCGATCGCATGCAGTGCGTCGATGGCGTGCCACGCATCCAGCCATGACGATGGAGCTCGCTTGAAACCGTTCTGCAAAATGTTGCCGGCCGCCGCGATGCTGACCGCGCTGGCCCCGGTATCCATCCACGCCGGCGATGCCGATTTCTATCCGAAGCGCGTGTGGGGCGGGTTCAACGGCGGCGAACTCAACACCTCGCTGCTGGTGTTCAACGACGTCAACCGCAACGGCCGCTACGATCTCGCCGACCGTTCGCTGCAATTCATTGCGGTGGAACTCGACAGGCCGAACGGCCGCAGCATCATCGAGCGTACGAATTCCGGCGGCTTTGCCAATTTCAAGATGTCGGTGGCGTTGCGCGACCGGCCGGTTGTCGATCCCGGCCGCTATTCGATGCGCGTGCTGCCGCCGCCGGGCTGGTCCGTTACCACCGGAAACATCAGACAGGAGAGCGACTACGTAATCACGCCCGGCGCTCCCGGCGACATGAAGGCGCTGCGAACCACGCATCCGGTCGGTCTCGCGCAGAATCTCAGCATCAGTGGGCAGGCGCGTGCCGGGGCCAAGGTCCGTGCGACCGGGCCGGACGGCGCGGCGGTCGACGTGGCGATGGCCAGCGATGGCCGCTTCCGGTTCGAGGCTGCGTCGGGCGAATGGTCGATCGCCATCACCGATGCGGACGGCAGGGCCGAGCGGAGGTCGGTCCATGTCGACCACGCGCCGGTGACGATGTCAGCGCAGGCCGTAGATGACGCAGCCGCACCGCAGCCATTGCCGGTGCAACGCATAGTCACGTTCGACGACCTGATGCAGGCGCCTCAGGTGAGGGAGGTGCCGTCGGGCTATGGTGCACTCGACTGGTACAATTTCGTGGCCATGCACCAGTATTTCACAGGCGGCCCCGGTTATCTGAACACCGTCAGTTCGGGCGAATTCATCGCCTACAACAGCTCCGGCCATCCG
>JAEUMA010000657.1 GCA_016793565.1 Rhizobiaceae bacterium | reverse complement strand
AGCACGCCCGAGCGCGAGAACCGCCGTGTCGCCATCCGCCGCATAACGCCTCTGGTGGCGCCGGTGGCGAGCCGCAACTAGAGGCTCAAGAGGTTCCCTGCCCCGCTCCCGTCCTCCAGCGGGAATCGTGGGCAAGCCCGGCCGGTCCTCCCGGCCGGGCTTCCTTTTGCGGGACGATCGCAATCCGCCTCTTGAAATCGCGGCGGCGTTCGCGGACATGAAGCGCGAAAACCGTCACGGGGAGCCGGCATGAAACGCCTCGAAATCGCAATCGAATCGGTCATCCTGGCGAGCCGGTGGCTGCTGGTCGTGTTCTACCTCGGGCTTGCTGTCGCGCTGGCCATCTACGCCGTGGCCTTTTGCAAGAAGCTGGTCGAATTCATGCTCGCCGTGATGGTGCTCAACGACACAGACACCATCCTGCGCGTGCTCGGGCTGATCGACGCGGCGCTCGTCGCCAGTCTGCTGGTGATGGTCATCATTTCCGGCTACGAGAATTTCGTCAGCCGCTTCGACAATGATGGCGGCGAAGTGCACTGGCTGGGCACCATCGACGTCAGTTCGCTGAAGATCAAGGTGGCCTCCACCATCGTGGCGATCTCCTCCATCCACCTGCTCCAGGTCTTCCTCAACCAGGCGCAGTACACGTCGTCCCAGCTGATGTGGCTGACCATCATGCACCTGGCCTTCGTCCTGTCGGCGCTGCTGCTGGCATATATCGACAGGCTCACCGCCAAGCCGGGCAAGAAGGGCGCGGACGAAGGTCCGAGCCTTTAGGCCGGCCGCGCGCGGTTCACCCGAGCGGCACGACCTTCGTGTCGGTCGCCGCGAACGCTTCGTCCGGCACGAAAAAGTCGCCGGCCAGAGCGCCATTTGCGCCGGGTGCGTAGCGGGAGAAGTCATCCACGCCTTCCTCACGCAACAGAAGTTCGTCGATGAAGAAGTTGCCGGTCGTGCTCCGCGAGGGCCGGTTGAAGATCGCGTAGGCCGCGTCCGCCATGATCTCCGGCGAGCGGCTGATCGCGGCCAGGCGATCGCCGCCGAGCAGGTTGCGGATCGCCGCCGTGTCGATCGCCGTCAAAGGCCACAGCGAATTCACCGCGATCCCGTCCTTGGCGAACTCCGCGCTCATGCCGAGGGTGCACATGGACATGCCGAACTTCGCCATCGTGTAGGCGACGTGGCCCTTGAACCATTTTGCTTCCATGTCGAGCGGCGGCGCGAGGTTCAGGATGTGCGGGTTCGCCGCATTCTTCAGGTGCGGGATGCAGGTCTTCGACACCAAAAAAGGTCCGCGCGTGTTGATCTGGTGCATCAGGTCGAAGCGCTTCATGTCGGTTTCCAGCGTTCCGGTGAGCTGGATGGCGCTGGCATTGTTGACGCAGATGTCGATGCCGCCGAACCGCGCCATCGTTTCGGCGACGGCGGCTACCACCTGCGCCTCCTCGCGGATGTCGCACATCACCGGCAGCGCAGCTCCGCCGGCGGCCTCGATCTCCTGCGCCGCAGTATAGATCGTTCCGGGCAGCTTGGGATGCGGCTCCGCCGTCTTGGCTGCGATGGTGACGTTGGCGCCGTCGCGGGCGGCCCTCAGCGCGATGGCAAGTCCGATCCCGCGCGAGCCGCCCGAGATGAACAGCGTCTTCCCCTTGAGCGACATCAGTCTTTGCTCCTTGCGCCGAACACGGCGTCGTAAGCCTTGACCGCCGCGCGTGCCCTCGTGCCCACTTCGGCAGGCGAAAGTCCGGCCTTGTAGAGGCTGGAGCCGAGCCCGAAGGCGCGCACGCCGGCCTGGGCATAGATGGCGAAATTCTCGTCCGACACGCCGCCGACCGCTGCGATCACCGTGCCCTTCGGCAGCACCGCGCCCATCGCCTTGATGCCCTCGACACCCAGCACGCCGGCGGGAAAGAATTTCAGGCCCGACGCACCGGACCGCAGCGCCAGAAACGCCTCGGTCGGAGTGAAGACGCCCGGCATCGTCACCATCCTCGCCCGTGCCCCAGCCGCCAACACGGCTGGATCGAGGTTGGGGCTGACCAGCAGCCTGCCGCCCGCCGCGTCGAGCCGCGCCACATCGGCCGGATCGAGCACAGTGCCGGCGCCGACGAGGACGCCCGCCGGCGCGGCCTTGGCCAGCGCCTCGATCGAGCGGAAGGGATCGGGAGAATTGAGCGGGATTTCGATCGCCTCGAACCCGGCTTCCAGCAGGCGCTGCGCCACCGGCAGGATCTCGTCCGGAGCTATTCCGCGCAGGATGGCGACCAGATTGCGCTTGAGCGCCGGCCAGGGTGCTGATTTCGTCTCGGACATCGCTAAGCCTCGCCTCCGAGCCACAACCCGCGCGCCGCCGCCAGCAGGCCCATCCGCACGACCTCGTCGGCGTCGACGGTCAGCGGCGTAAGCCCGGCCAGCACCATGCCGGCGCGGTAGAGCCTTTCCATGCGGCCGGAGGCCACGAGTATCGTTGCCGCATTGCCTGCTTTCGAGCCCGCCGCGGCGCCGATCTCCGCTCCGATCAGCAGGCCAGAGAGGCATGCTGCCGCATCGCCCGGCGGCAGCCCCTCCAACAGCGATGCGGCACGGATACCGAACAAGCCTTGCAGCACACCGGCAGGGTTGCGGAGCCCGGCCTCCAGTCCGGCGGAGAAGGCCGGCTGGCCCGCCTCCACCCCGCCGGCGGCATCGCCGATCGAATGGCGGAGGATGGAGTGCTCCGCCAAGAGTTGAAACAGTTCGCCCGTCATTACCGTGGAAAATCCCGCGACGGCGCCGCCGGAAAGCGTAACCCATTTCGAATGCGTCCCGGGCATGGCCACCAGCGCATCCGAAAGCCCGGTCTTCAGCACAAGGCCGAGCAGCTGGGTCTCCTCGCCGCGCATCACATCGGGCGCGTCGCCGCGCTGCGCCATTCCAGGCAGGATGCGTACGGCGCGGCCGCCGGCATCCGGCGCCACGCTGTCGGCCAGAACCTTTTCGAGCGGAGCCGGAACCTCGACATAGGCAGCCTCCTTCCAGCCCTGGCGGGAGCCGGCCATGCCGCACACCACCACAGGTGTTTCGCCTGTCACTCCAAGCTCGGCCAGGTGATTTTCGAGGATCGCGGAGAACCCCCGCTGGCGCCCCGCTTCCAGCCCGTCGTCGGCGCGTCTTTCGCCGAGCACCGAGCCGTCGCGCCGCATCGGCCACAGCCGCATGCGGCTGGTGCCCCAGTCGACCGCGA
Organism: Rhizobiaceae bacterium; assembly: GCA_016793565.1. Lineage (GTDB taxonomy): Bacteria > Pseudomonadota > Alphaproteobacteria > Rhizobiales > Rhizobiaceae > JAEUMA01. Next base: position 970 of record JAEUMA010000657.1, on the reverse strand, counting down.
CGAAATCCGCAGAGTCGTTGCCCTGTACCATACCGATCGATGCTCCCGTCGGCGCGTTCTAAGCGAATTCGGGCAAAGGGGGAAGTTGGCGCCGTCGCCCAGCGCTACTGTGCGACGCCGGTGGTCGCCAACAGATGCTTCATCCTCGCAACCGCCAGTTCCGGGTCGCGCAGCAGGCCGGCCTGATCGGCAAGGCGGAAAATCTCCGAATAGTGCACAATGGACCGCGCGGACTGCATTCCGCCGACCATCACGAAATGCTTCTGGTGGCCGTTGAGCCATGCCATGAAGACGACGCCCGCCTTGTAATACTCGGTCGGCGCCTCGAAAATCTTGCGCGACAGCGGCACCGTCGGCGCCATCAGCGCATCGTAGGCGGTTTGATCCCCTTCCGCGAGCCTGGCCAGCGCTGCGTTCGCGACAGGTGCGATGGCGTCGAAGATGCCGAGCAGCGCATGCGAATGCCGCTGGCCGTCGCCGGCGATCAGTTCGGGATAGTTGAAATCGTCGCCGGTGAACATCATCACGTCGTCCGGCAGGCGGCGGCGAAGTTCGATCTCGTAGGACGCATCGAGCAGCGAGATCTTGATCCCCTCCACCTTGTCGCGGTTGCGCTCGATGATCGACACCACGGTTTCCAGGGCCGGCGCGAATGTCTCGGAGCCCCAGTAGCCCTTCAGCGCCGGGTCGAACATGTCGCCCAGCCAGTGGAGGATGACCTTGTCCTTCGCCTGGCCGAGCAGCCGGTCGTAAACGCGCGTGTAGTCCTCCGGGCCCTTTGCCACGGCGGCCAACGCACGGCTCGCCATCATGATGACGCGGCCGCCGACGCCCTCGACGAAGGCGAACTGCTCCTCATACGCGGCGATGACGTCATCGATCGACCTGGCGGCACCGGGCGCCAGATGATCGGTCCCTGCTCCGGAGGCAAGGTCCGCACCTGGCACCGTGCGCGCTTCGGCGACGGAGC
>JAEUMA010000068.1 GCA_016793565.1 Rhizobiaceae bacterium | reverse complement strand
TCATGCGCGCCGTCACCTGTGCCATGGGCGACATTGGTCAGGCTTACCGCCGCCGGTCGGCTCACGGCGATTTGGTTTGACCGAAGCACTCTATGGTTCTACAGCGCCTCGGCCTGCGCCCATGGCATCACTGACTGCCGGCACGGAGGACATGGCGATGTCCGATGATCTGATCACCAAACCCCGAATCAAGGCCAAGCCGAAGCTCGAACGGCCGAAGCTGCACAAGGTCATCCTGCTCAACGACGATTTCACGCCGCGCGAGTTCGTCGTCACCGTCCTCAAGGCGGAGTTCCGCATGAGCGAGGACCAGGCTCACCGGGTCATGATCACCGCGCATCGTCGCGGGGTGTGCGTGGTCGCGGTCTTTCCGAAGGACGTGGCCGAGACCAAGGCCGTGCGGGCCACCGAGGCGGGCCGCACGAAGGGCTATCCGCTCATGTTTACCACAGAGCCGGAGGAATAGGCGGCATCCTCCGCCCGGCTACCGTCCCTCGCGGTACCACATCGCGCCCATCGCCAGCATCAGTAGGGCGAGACCGAAGAAGCCGCCGAACAGCGGCACCCGGCTGACCGACTTCAGCACGCTGTCGTCCGTGGTGCGAAGGCCGATCCAGTCGCGGCCCGACGCCTCGCCGGTGGCGCGCACGGGCACGATGTTGGGCAGCGCGATGGAGCTGCCCTGCGCCGTCAGCCGCCGTATCGAGCCCCCGGTCGCCTCGGCGAAAGGCCGGACGACTTCCGTCGTGGAAACGGTGTCGGCGAATTCCGGCGCGTTGACCGGGCCTACATGCGCGAGCGCTGAAAGATCGCCGTTGCCGATCTGGTAAAGGCCGATCTCGTCCACCTGGGTGCTGCCGGTGAACAGGCCCGGCTGGCTCTGCGTGAGCGGCACGGTCATCGTCTTGCCGGAGGGCGTTATCACTTCTGCGGGCCCGGGATCGTCGCGCATCGTCTGGCGGTTGATGTCCAGCGTCATGCCGCGGCCGTCGGCGGTCAGGCGCTCTTCTTCAAGCTCCGGCTCCTTCATCAGCCAGTGGGCCAGGCGGCGGTAGAGCTGCACATGCGGCCCGCCGCCCTCGAAACCGCGAGCCCACAGCCAGCCCTGGTCGGAAAGAAGCATGCCGACGCGGCCTTCGCCCTTGCGGTCGAGGACCAGCAGCGGCCGGTCCTCGGGACCTTTCATCACCACTTCGCCCTCCGGCTGGTCGATGCCGATCAGCCGGAACCAGCGGCTCCAATGCGGCGGCTCGCTGGCCGCGCCTTCGAGACCGCGCGTCACCGGGTGGCGCTGGCCGGTATCGGTCAGACGCGGGTAGAAGGCCTCCTCGACCACGTCGCCGGTCGGCAGCGCCGGCAGCGCCGAGATCAGCGGAGTATGTGCGATCGACTGTTCGCCGGCGTATTCCGGGCCGGCGGCGATCAGCAGCGCGCCGCCCTTCTCCACATACTCGGCGATATAGTCGTAGTAGAGGATCGGCAGCACGTCGCGGTGCTGGTAGCGGTCGAAGATGATGAGATCGAAGTCGTCGATCTTCTCCACGAACAGTTCGCGCGTCGGAAACGCGATCAGCGACAGCTCGTTGATCGGCGTGCCGTCCTGCTTTTCCGGCGGCCGCAGGATGGTGAAGTGGACGAGATCCACCGAGGCGTCGGACTTCAGGAGGTTGCGCCAGGTGCGTTCGCCCGCATGAGGCTCGCCGGAAACCAGCAGCACGCGCAGGTTCTCGCGAATGCCGTCGAGCACGGCGATGGCGCGGTTGTTGGTATGGGTGAGTTCGCCGTCCACCGGATCGATGGCAAGCTCGACGATGTTGCGGCCGGCATTGGGGATGGTGATGTTCAGCGGCGTCTCCACGCCGATCTGAGTCCGGCCTACGCCGACCTGTTGTCCGTTGATCATGATGCGGACGTCGACCGAACCCTGCTCGCCGTCGCTGTCGATGACTCGGTAGGTCATTTCGAGCGGCTTGCCGACGATGCCGAAGCGGGGCGCCTTCTCGAAGCGGATGCGGCGGTCGCGTTCGCCTTCTTCGCCGGTGACCAGCGCATGCAGCGGGGCGGTGAAGCCGGATGCGGTCGCTGGAACGTCGTGGACCTGTCCGTCGGTGATCATGATCGCGCCGGCGATCCTGGACGGCGGCACGTCGCGGAAGGCGCCGTCCAGCGCGCCGAACAGCCGCGTCTCGGTGCGGTCGTCCGCCGCTCCGGCCTGGCCGGCCTCCACCACCCGCACGTCGAACTGTCGGAAGCGCGCCAGCCGCTCTTGAAGGGCCGCCACGGCGGCGGACGTTTCTTCTTGGCGCGCGCCGATGTCCTGGCTCTGGCTGCGGTCGACGATCAGGGCCACCACGCTCTTCAGCGGCTCGCGCTCCTCGTCCAGCAGCACCGGGTTCAGCAGCGCAAGGGCGAGCGCGACCAGCGCCGCCAGCCGGAACCAGGCGCCGCGCTGCCGAGCCCACAAACCGAATGCGACGGCTAGCAGGATCGGCACCAGGACGGCGGCGATCCAGGGCCATGACAGCAGCGGCTCAAGCGAGATCGACCAGTTCATGGCGCCAGCGCCTCTCGTTGATGGCTGCCATTCTCAGCGCAGCTTTTCTTCGCACCCCCCTCTGTGCTGCCGGACATCTCCCCATCACATCGGGAGATGTCCGGCAGGACAGATGGGGGCAACGTAGGGCGCAACGCGGGCACAACAGGCATCGGACCGCCTACTGCCCCAGCCGCTCGAGCAGCACGGGCACATGCACCTGGTCCGACTTGTAGTTGCCGGTCAGCATGTACATCATGATGTTGACGCCCGCGCGCAGCGCGTAGACGCGCTGCATCGGGTCGCCGGGAACGGTCGGCAGCAGCGCGTCGCCATTGGCGTCGACGGCCCAGGCGCCCGCGAAATCATTGGCCGTGATCATGATCGGGCTGACGCCGTCGCCGGTGCGCACCGGGCGATTGTCGGTATTCTGCGCCTCGGCCGACGCTTCGACCCAAAGCGGGCTGCCGGCGAAGCGGCCGGGAAATTCGTTGAGGATGAAAAACGACTTGGTCAGCACGTGGTCGCTCGGCACCGGCTCCAGCGGCGGCACGTTGAGCCCGGCCAGGATTTCGCGCAGGCGCTGCGTCTCCGGGCTGGTGGAACTGCCCAGATCCATGCCTGCACCGTATTGGTCCCGGGTGTCGAACAGCACGGTTCCGCCCTGCTGCATGTAAGCGTCGATATGGGCGATCGCCGCTTCGGAAGGCATCGGCGTGGCGGCGTCGATCGGCCAATAGATGATCGGGTAGAAGGAAAGCTCGTCCTTGGCGATGTCGACACCTGCCGGATCGCCCGGCTCCAGCGCGGTCTTCTCGATCAGGAAGCGCGTCAGCCCCTCCATCCCGGCGCGGCTGATCGAATCGAGGCGGGAATCGCCGGTCAGGACATAGGCGATGCGCGTAGTCGAGATGGCCTCGATCGCCTCGACGTCGCCCGGCTTGATGTCTTGTGCGCGCGCGTCGGGACCGGCAAGCAGCACGCCGGCGGCGATCATAACCGCCGCGGCGGCTTCGGTGGCCTTGCGGGTGCGCCGGCGCGACGACAGGAAGCCGCCCATCCACAGCACCGCGAGCGAATCCAGGACCATGAGCAGGAGAGCTGCGGCCACCAACGGTCCTTTCAGGTCGCGGGATTCGTCGGCAGCATAGCGGATTTCGGTCACCGGCACAGCAACCTGCGGCTTGGCCAGCGGCGCCAGCCTGGTATCGGCTGCGAGCAGATTGTGCGCGACCACGCCGTCCTCGCTGCCGTAGAGACCCGGGGGGTTCTCCAGCGTCACCGGTGCGGCGGCCGGGCCGACCGCCAGCGGGCGCGCCTCCGGCGGCGGCGGGATGAGCGAACCGTCGGCTGCGATCATGCGGTAAGGGGCAAGCGTTGCCACCTGGCCTTCCGCCGAGGCGGTGACGGTGCCCTGGTTGCGAGACAGCTGGACGATGCGCCGCAGCATTTCCACAAACGTTCCCGATATAGG
>JAEUMA010000610.1 GCA_016793565.1 Rhizobiaceae bacterium | reverse complement strand
CCGAGCACGATCACGCAGGAGGCGATCATGAAGCGCCAGAGCGTGATCGTTCCCATCTAGGGCTCGAGCCAGGCGAAACGCGCCACGGCCAGTCTGGCGATGAGCGGCGCGAACACCAGCAGAACGCTGATCGCGACGAACCCGATCGTTGCGATCAGAACGAACAGCAGGCTCTGCAGGCGGCGGTGGATCAGCGAGCGGGATTCGACCACGCGGTAGGCGCGGTTCAGCGAAGTGCGCAGCGCCTCGATGCCATTCGAGGCGAAGAACGCTGCCAGCAGCACGCCGTAGGTCAGGAGGTCGCCGCGTTGCACCGTCAGCACGTTGACCACCTCCTTGGATATGGGTTCGGCGATCTGGTCCGGCCAGGTGTCGAACACCAGATGGACGGCCGTCTCGGAGAACGCCTGCGCGCCGAGGAAACTCGCCAGCGTGGTGGCGAAGATGAGGAACGGAAACAGCGCCATCAGCGCGCTGATCGCCAGGTGACTGGCCATCGCCCAGCCATCGTCGTCGTTGAAGTGGCCGAGGGCATCTCCCAGCACCCGACGCACCGCGACGATCCTGCGCATCTGGCCTCCTTGCGATTGTGTCCCCGCCGCGAATATGGGAAGGGTTGGGCACGCTTGGCAAGCATACGTCGTAGGCAAACGGATTTGCGCACCATCATCGTCACCGGCGCCTCGTCCGGCATCGGCGCCTACTGTGCGAGGGCGCTGGCGGCGGAAGGATGGCGGGTATTCGCCACCGCGCGCAGGCCGGAGGACATCGAAAAGTTGGCCGCCGACGGGCTGGAAGCCTTCCGTCTCGACTATCGCGAAACCGATTCGATTGCCGCGCTGTTCGAGGCGGTGATGTCGCGCACGGGCGGACGCCTCGACGCGCTCTACAACAACGGCGCCTATGCCCAGGCCGGGGCCGTCGAGGATCTCCCGGTCGACGCGCTGCGCGAGCAGTTCGAGGCGAATTTCTTCGGCTGGCACGACCTGACCCGGCGTGTCGTCCCGGTGATGCGGCGTCAAGGCAACGGCCGGATCGTGCACTGCTCGTCCATCCTCGGCCTCGTGCCGGTCCGCTATCGCGGCGCATACGCGGCGTCGAAACACGCGCTGGAGGGGCTGATGCTGTGCCTGCGGCTCGAACTGCGGGGCAGTGGGGTCGGCGTGTCGCTGATCGAGCCCGGCCCGGTGGAATCGAAGATCGCATCCAACGGGCTCGACTGGTTCCTGAAGAACATCGACGTCGAGGGCTCCGTCCATCGCGAGGCCTACCAAGCGCAACTGGCGCGCATGCGCGCGGGCGGGTCCAAGTCCAGGCTGAAGCTTGGCCCCGACGCGGTTCATGCGGTATTGCGCCACGCCCTCCTGTCGAAGCGGCCACGGCCGCACTATGTGGTGACGCGGCCGGCGCGAGTAGGTGTGCTGCTGAAGAGGCTGCTGCCGCCCTCGCTGCTCTATCGCGTGCTGGCGGCGCAAAGCTGACGTCGAGACGGAATGTCCCATGGCCATAGTCTTCAACATACTGGCTATCCTGGTGATGGTCGCCGTGGTGGTCGTGCTCCTGAAGGGGCTCGCCAACATGCTGCGCGGCGGCTCCGGCAACACCTCCAACAAGCTGATGCAGGCGCGCGTGGCTTTGCAGTTCGTGGCGATCGTGCTGCTGATGTTCGGCCTGTGGCTCAGCGGCGGCTGACGGCGAGGCGAGCATGGTCCGGCTGAACAAGATCTACACCCGCACCGGCGACGACGGCACCACCGGGCTCGGCAATGGCGAGCGGCGTTCAAAATCCGATCTCCGGGTGGAAGCCTACGGCACGGTCGATGAGGCCAATTCCTGCATCGGATTGGCGCGTCTGCACACGGCGGCTCAGCATCCCGAACTCGATGCCATGCTGGCGCGCATCCAGAACGACCTGTTCGATCTCGGCGCCGATCTCGCCACCCCTGACGACGGGCGGGAACTGGGCTACGAGCCGCTACGGATCATCGCGCAGCAGGTCGATCGCCTGGAGGCGGAGATCGACGCCCTGAACATGCGGTTGTCCCCGCTGCGCTCCTTCGTGCTGCCGGGCGGTTCGCCGGCATCGGCGGCGCTGCATCTCGCCCGCACCGTCGCGCGGCGCGCCGAGCGTGAGATGATCCGGCTCGCCGAAATTCCGGGCGAAGTCGTCAATCCGGCGGCGGTCCGCTACGTCAACCGCGTGTCGGATTTCCTGTTCGTGGCCGCGCGGGTTGTCAATGACAATGGCGCGGCCGACGTGCTATGGGTGCCCGGCAAGAACCGATAGGCGCGCGGGGCATCCGGTCGGAATGTTCATACCGCTTCACGACGCCAACAGCCTGCGGCACATCAAGCTTCAATACGTCACACTTTCCCTGATCGCGCTGAATGTCGGCGTCTATGTCCTGACGTCGCTCGGGTCGGAGGAGACGGTGCGCGCGGCCATGTTAGGCCTCGGCTACATTCCCTCCGTGGTGTTCGATCATGCCGAGCTGCCGCCGGAATGGGTGGTGATCCCCGAGGACCTGTCCTACGTCACCTATTCGTTCCTGCACGCCGATATCCTGCATCTGGGCGGCAACATGCTGTTTCTGTGGGTGTTCGGCGACAATGTCGAGGATGCGTTGGGCCATTTCCGCTTCCTCGTCTTCTATCTGCTGTGCGCGGCGGCGGGCGCGCTCGCACACGGCCTGCTGATGCCGCAATCGCAGATGCCGCTGATCGGCGCCTCGGGCGCGATTGCGGGGATCGTCGCGGCCTATCTGATACTGCATCCGCGCGTGAAGATATGGATTCTCGCCTTCGCGCGCATTCCGCTGCGCCTGCCCGCCTATATCGTGCTTGCCCTGTGGATCGGCTTCCAGTTCCTTATGATGGCGGCGACAGACGAGGAGAACATCTCCTGGGCCGCGCATGTCGGCGGCATCGTGGCGGGATCCCTGCTGGTGCTCGTGCTGCGCCGGCCGGGCGTTCCACTGTTCGACCGGCGCATCGTCACACCGCGCGCCGTGGACGTCGCCGACGACGCACCGCCTGCGGCGGCCGAGCCGTCGGCGCCTTCGCCCTGGGGCAGACGCTGAATTCAACCGATTTTTGGCGCTGTAACCATCGCACCTGCATATTGACGCTGCGCTGCACCCTGACTAGGTTCCCGCCGCGTCCGTCGCCGTTCGGCGTCGGCAGGCTGATATATTGTCTGCTTTCGTGTCCAAAATGTCGGCTTTCGACAAACGGACGGGGTCTCACGCTGGTATGCGCAGGCCCAACTTCCATCGGAAAGGTTTAAAGAGCCCATGAAAGTGCTCGTGCCGGTAAAGCGTGTTGTGGATTACAACGTGAAGATCCGTGTGAAGGGTGACGGTTCGGGTGTGGAGCTGGCGAATGTGAAGATGTCGATGAACCCGTTCGACGAGATTGCGGTGGAAGAGGCGATCCGGCTGAAGG
>JAEUMA010000608.1 GCA_016793565.1 Rhizobiaceae bacterium | reverse complement strand
CGCGGCGTCGGCCTCCGCCTCGCTCTGCTCCAGCAGCGCCAACTGCGTCTCGTAAGTCTGGCGCGAGCCGACATCGGCCTTCAGCAGCTTGCTCATGCGTTCGAGGTCGGCCTTGACGGTCTGCGTGCGGGCCCGCGCGCTACGCAGTTGCGCCTCCTTGGCGCGCACCGCCGCCTGGAATGCGCGGTCGTCTATCGTGGCGAGCACCGCGCCCGCCTTCACGTCCTGGCCTTCCTCGAAGGCAATCGATTCCAGCTGGCCCTCGACCCGCGAGGTTACAGAAACCGTGTTGAACGCCTGCACCGAACCGAGCCCGGTCCGGTAAATGGCCACGTCGCTCAGGCGCGCAAGCGCGGTATTGACAGGAATGGCCGGCACGTCGGCGCCGGCGGCCGCCGTCTGCGCCGCGGGCGCCGTGCTCTCCAGCCGGTTGGTGGCGAGCAGCGCCGCGCCGCCAAGCACGGCGAGGCCGAGCACCCAAAGGGTCAGCCGCCGCAACCGGCGCGGCGGTTGGGCGTGCTCCGGCGTCCGGGGTGCGTCCGCCTGCGGGGAGCCGGGCGAAGCCTCTGCGGGAACCGCTCCGTCGACGTGGATTTCGCGTACGAACATAGCTGCTCCGCTGAGCTCCCCTGGCAGCCCGTTGCGGGCAGACACCGCCCGGTCGGGGGCGGGTCGACTGATCCTCGTTTGCCGACGTGCGACAGCAAACTACACGCGAACGGCGCCGGACGTAAGACCACGTCGGCAAAGCGGCAAATCAAGGCCGCGTTATCTTGGGCCCGGCCCGCCTGCGCAAGGGCCTGCCGGACCGCCGGACACGATGCCGCGACGAAGTGCGCTAAGGCGAGGGGAGGGCATTTTCGCGCGACACCGGTCATGTCGCCCTGCCGGCGCGACCGGAATTGCACGGCCGACCGGACACGCTCACGCAGATGTGAGGGGCGATGGCCGGACGGCGCGCGGCGGGCAGAACAGCCGCCGACGCTGGGAGTGATTCGTCGGAGTTTTACCGACTCCACCAAGATGAGGGCGACTTTCCGTCGAGCCGCGCCTCCGCGAAGTTCGCCTCGCATGCTGCCTGGCGATCGGCCGGAAGTGTTAGAAGGCAACAAAAAAGGCGGCTTTGCCGCCTGAAGAGACCACTACATGCCCCAACGGCATGACTCTACGAGAGAGCCGGATTTTAGGGCTTGAAAGTGTACAGTAAAGTTTATACCGTGCCCTTGTTCCTATCGTAACCCTGCCCGATGTGGTCGCACGCGTCGGGCGTCAACCGGAAGAGAGAACGTCATGGCACTCGATCCTACAGCCGTGGCCAATGCGTTGGCCGATGTTTGGCGCATGACCCCGACCGAAGCGCAGGTCACTTTTTACTCCACTAATTTCACGACACTCGGTGCGGCTGTCAATGCCGCCATCGATGCTCCGGAATCCGTGCCGGTTCACACGGCGATCTCCTACTTCCAGGTTTTCTACAACCGCGTCCCGGACGAGGCAGGCCTGGACTTCTGGACCAACGTGATCCGCAACGGCATCGCGCCGAACGATCTGGAGAACTATTTCAACGACGCCTCGGAGTTCGAGGACAACTACGCGGGGCTGAGCAACCTGGAGATCGTCACCAGCCTTTACCGGAACGTGCTCGGCCGTGAGCCCGACCTCGCCGGTCTCGATTTCTGGGTGGGCCAGGTCTCGGCAGGCAACATCACGCTCGCGCAGCTGGGCGGCTTCTTCGCCCGCGCGCCGGAAACCACCGCCCGCTTCGAGCCCTACATCGACGCGTTCCTGACGCACATCGTGGAAGGCACGCAGGACTTCGCCGGCTCGCTGTTCGACGAGATCGACGGCGGCGTGTTCACGATCGAGACGACGCAGGAAGGCCC
>JAEUMA010000601.1 GCA_016793565.1 Rhizobiaceae bacterium | reverse complement strand
GTCGCGGGACCGCTCTCGCCGCTGCGCGAGGTGATGCTGCACAGCGAGCGCGCGGGGCAGCCGGTCTGCTACCGGCTCAGGGTGTTCCTCGGCCACGCCGAGACCGTTTCGCCGCAAGCGGCGAGCGATGCGGACGAGGCCGCCCTGTTCGCGCTGGCCGAGGTCGAGGCGCTGCCCGTAACCGGGTCGACGCTCGAGATCGTACGCGCGTTGCTCGCTCCCGCCTCCTAATGAAGCCCGCCTTGCGCGCGCCGGATTGCTTTGCCACAAGACGCGCCATGGTTTCCCGGCTCATCCTGACGGCCATGGCGGCCGTCGTCCTGCTGGCCGTCCCGCCAGCGCGCGCGGTCGAGGCGCCGTACGAGGCGGGCCTTTTGCGGCTGGCGGAAATCCTCGGTTCGCTGCATTTCCTGCGTCCGCTGTGCGGCGAGGAAGGCGAGGCGTGGCGGGCGCAGATGGAGGCCCTGCTGGAAACGGAGAAGCCCGACCCGGCGCTGCGGGCGCGTTTCATTGCCTCCTTCAATCGTGGCTACCGGACCTTCGAGGCGACCTACCCGGCCTGCACGGCCTCGGCCGCCGCGGCCATCGCGCTCTACATGAAGGAGGGCGAAGCGCTCGCCCGCGACATCGCCGCGCGCTACGGCAATTGAGGCCGCAAAGCGCCATATGTGGCGGCGGCGTCACACTTGCTAAGGAAAGATTAAGCCCGGATTTCAAGGTTAACTCAAACTTGAGCTTTCCGTATCGAGCCCGGTTCCGATCCGATACACTCTTCCATGGGACGGCAGGTCCGCCTCGGCCAAGCGTGTGTGCGGGAACGATCCTGCGCCGCCGGAGCCGCGGGGCGGAAAGGCCAAGCATAGGGACAGTGGTCGAGCCTCGCCGGATTTCCGCGAAGCTCGCAAACAGGTGGGTTTGCTGATGGAGCGTGGTGCCAGGGATATTGACGAGTTGGTCAGGGAAGAGAAGCGCCTGACCGCCGAAGAAAGCCACCATGAAGCCTGGGCGGAAGGGCTGACCGCCGGCATCGAGCCGGACATCATCGCTGAGGCTGCACTGACCACCGCCTTTGCCGAACTGCTGCGTGCCAGCGGCGAGGCGGCGGCGCTGGCGATGCTCGACCGCATCCGCGATCGCGTGATCGGCGGGGAGTTCGAGCCAAAGCGCATGCGGCATTGAGCAGCGCGCGCCTGTTTTGACACTCGCGGGCCGTTTCGGCATCATGCCGGCAATGGAAACTGGAAGCGGCCCGTTGAGTCCTCACCTTCATGCCAGCATTGGCAGGATTTCGATGCGCAGCCGTGCGTGGGCCGGCGCCACGGCGATTGCCGTCCTGATCGTATGCGTTCCCTGCGGCGGCGCATTCGCGCTGAGCGAGATCCAGCGCGAGACGCTTCCGGCGCCTGCGACCACGCCGGAGGCCCCGCCCGCCGATACCGACGTGCAGACGCCCGCGGACCAGGACGCACCGGCCGACGCCGAACCGCAGGACGATATCGACCCCGACGAAGGAGCGCCGGACGAAGCGGATACGCCGCCCGATCCAAACCGGCCTCATATCTCGCAGGATGGACCTCCCCCGGAGGTGTTTTATGACGTTTCCGTCCTGCCCGAGCCGGTGCGGCGCATGCGCGACCTGCTTCTCGAAGCGACGCACAAGGCCGATATCGAGGCGTTGAGGCCGCTGCTCGGCAGCGGCGATTCCATGACGCAGCTGTCGCTGGGCGGGCTCGACGGCGACCCGATCCAATTCCTGAAGGATCTTTCCGGCGACGAACAGGGGCACGAGATTCTCGCCATCATCGAGGAAGTGCTTTCGGCGGGATATGTGCATCTGGACGTAGGTACGCCCAACGAACTCTATGTCTGGCCCTATTTCTTCGCCCTGCCGATCGACAACATGACGCCGCGGCAGCGTGTCGAGCTGTTCAAGATCGTCACGGCCGGCGACTACGAGGACATGAAGGCTTTCGGGGCCTACATCTTCTACCGCGTCGGGATCACGCCGGAAGGCCGCTGGGCGTTCTTCGTCGCCGGCGACTGATCAGGCCGGCGCCAACGCTTCGGAGAACTCCACCGGCCGGCCGAGACCGGGCGCGACGATCTCGCCTTCCCACATCACCTTTTGCCCACGCACCATAGTGCCGACCGGCCAGCCGGTGACCTCGCGCCCGTGATAGGGCGTCCAGCCGGCCTTCGAACCCGCCTGCTCGTTGAGGATGGTCTGGCGACGCTTGAGATCGACGATCGTCAGGTCGGCATCGTAGCCGACGGCGATGCGGCCCTTGCGGGCCATCCCGAAAATGCGGTTCGGGCCGTGGCTGGTCAGGTCTACGAAGCGCTGCAGGGTCAGGCGGCCGGCGCTGACGTGATCGAGCATGATCGGCACCAGCGTCTGCACGCCGGTCATGCCCGAAGGAGAGCGCGGATAGGGCTCGGCCTTCTCGGTCAGCGTGTGCGGGGCGTGATCTGATCCGAGCACATCGACGATGCCCTGACCTATCCCACGCCAGATGCCCTCGCGATGGGCGGCGTCACGCACCGGCGGGTTCATCTGCAGCAGCGTACCCAGCCGGGCGTAGTCGTCCGCCGACATCGTCAGATGGTGCGGGGTCGCCTCGCAGGTGGCGACATCCTTGTGACCGGCGAGGAAGTCGATCTCCTGCGCCGTCGAGATATGCAGCACGTGGATGCGCGCACGCGCACGCCTCGCGACCGCCACTAGCCGCCGCGTGCAGGACAGCGCCGCCTCGGCGTCGCGCCAGACGGGATGCGACGCCGGATCGCCCTCGATCCGCTCGCCCAGCCGCGCCCGCAGCCGGAACTCGTCTTCCGAGTGGAATGCCGCGCGCCGGCGTGTGTTCTTCAGGATGGAAAGAACACCCTCATCGTCCTCGACCAGCAGGTCCCCCGTCGACGAACCCATAAATACCTTGATACCCGCTGCACCCGGCAGGCGCTCCAGCTCTCCGACGCTGGCCGCGTTGTCGCGCGTGCCGCCGACCCAGAAGGCGAAGTCGCAATGCATGCGCCCGCTGGCGCGCCGCACCTTGTCCGCCAGCGCCGCCTCGCTCGTCGTCAGCGGCTTGGTGTTGGGCATTTCGAAGACGGTGGTGACCCCGCCCAGCACGGCCGCCAGCGACCCGCTTTCAAGGTCTTCCTTGTGTTCCAGGCCCGGCTCGCGGAAGTGGACCTGGCTGTCGACCACGCCCGGAAGAAGGTGGAGGCCGCGGCAGTCGATGCGGTCGCCCGCCGCAGCCCGGCCGAGGTTGCCGATGGCGGCAATTCTGCCGGCCACCACTCCGATGTCGCGGACGCCCTCGCCGTCATGGTTCACGACCGTGCCGCCTGTCAGGATAAGATCGAAGCTGGAGGTCATCGCCGATTACCGCCCTTGCCGCTGCGCCGGGGCCGGCTTACGTAAAGGCCTGTTCTTTTGCAACCGCCGGGTCTGTTCTCCGTCATGCCGACAATCCGCTTGACCGATCGCGCGCTGCTGACCGTGCAAGGCCCGGACGCCGAGCATTTCCTCCAAAACATCGTCACGGCGGACCTCGACCGGCTCGAACAGGGCGTCGCCGGTCCATGCGCACTGCTGACCCCGCAGGGCAAGATCCTGTTCGATTTCCTGATTTCACGTATGGCGGGCGGCTTCCGCCTGGATTGCAGGACGGATATCGCAGGAGATCTGCGCAAGCGCCTGATGCTCTACCGGCTGCGGGCCAAGGTGGAAATCGGCGAATCCGAACAACCGCTTGTCGCGGCACGCTGGGATTCCGATTCAAGTATTTCATCTACCGAATCAACGGCGCTCCAGGTGCTGCGCGACGGCCGTTTCCCGGAGCCCGCTAACGTGAGTCGCATCTACGGCGCAGCGGCAGCCACCGAAGACGCGGAAGCCTATGCGCAGCTGCGCGTTCGGCACGGCATCGCGGAGAGCGGCAGCGACTACGCTCTCGGCGACGCCTTCCCGCACGACGTGCTGCTTGACCAGATGGGCGGGGTGGGCTTCCGCAAAGGGTGCTACATCGGCCAGGAAGTCGTTTCGCGCATGCAGCACCGCGGCACGGCGCGCCGCCGCGTGCTGATCGTTTCGAGCGAACGGCCGCTGCCGCCAGCCGGTACCGAGGTCACCGCC
>JAEUMA010000581.1 GCA_016793565.1 Rhizobiaceae bacterium | reverse complement strand
GGTCGTGCGGGCCGTAGCGTGAGGCGGAGCGCATGTCGACATAGGTCGAACTGTCCTCGTCGGCTATGCGGATGGCGATGTCCACCGGCAGCGACAGAAACGGAGTTGTCGCCGTCGCCTCGATCAGCGAGTCGCCTCCGTCGTCGGTATCGGGGACAGGATTGACCAGCCGCCAGCCGCGCGCCGATACCAGCGCGCGCACAGAGACGAGCACGCGCTCGGTCGGCATCGAGTAGCGATGGCCGGTCACCTCAGGATAGGCTTGCGCCTGTGCGGCCCTGTCCGATGCGTTCGGCGGAACGAGCAGGTTCATGGGCAGCACGCGCCGGCTTTCCGCGATCGGCATCGGCGGGGGGTCGTCGAGGTCGGTAGAGATGTCGGTGAGGGCGGGTGCGGTCGCGGCGCGGAAGCCGGCGACGCCGTAGGGCGCCAGAACCAGCGCCAACACGAGAGCGCCGACGACCAGGCTGCCGGCACCGCGGTCGCCGCGATACCAGACGCCGCGAAAGCCGACGATCCACAGCGCCAGTGCCGCACCCACCAGGGCGAGCACCACGGCCAGCACGGCGATGAAGGCGACAGTTTCCAGGAAGCCGTAGCGGTGGGCCGCCAGAGCCGTAAGCGCGAGCACGGCGGCGAAGACCGCGACCCGCCGCGACGCGATAGCGAAAAAGGAAGTGCTTGGCTCGAAATGTGCAATCACTGGGGGCCGCGCTCCATCGTCAGGCTGCGGGGCGTAGCGGCTAGCCGGCGGCTTTTGAGTCGGACGCTCAACTCGACGGAAGCTGGTAGTCGCGATAGCGGTCCCGCAGCACGGACTTCTGGATCTTGCCGGTTGCCGTATGCGGAATTTCGTCCACGAAGACGATGTCGTCCGGCATCCACCACTTGGCGATCTTTCCGCGCAGGAAGTCGATGATGTCGGTCTTCGCGGGCTCGGCGTTCTTGCGGCGCACGATCACCAGCAGCGGCCGTTCGTCCCATTTGGGATGCGGTACGCCGACCACCGCTGCCTCGGCGACGCCCGGATAGCCAACCGCGATGTTCTCGATCTCGATCGAGGAGATCCATTCGCCCCCCGACTTGATGACGTCCTTGGCGCGGTCGGTGATCTGCATGTAGCCGAGCGCGTCGATATGGGCGACGTCGCCGGTATCGAACCATCCCTCGGCATCGAATTGCTCGGCCCCCGCGCCGCCGAAATAGGAGGCCGCCACCGCTGGCCCACGCACCTTGAGGCGGCCGAACGTCTTGCCGTCCCAGGGCAGGGAGCGGTCGTGGTCGTCGGTCACCTTCATCTCGACCCCGAACGGCGTAAATCCCTGCTTGTCCTTGACGGCCAGGAGTTCATCCCGCGGGAGGTCCGCGCATTCCGGCTTCATGGTACACAGCGTACCGAGCGGTGACATCTCCGTCATTCCCCAGGCATGGATGACCGCGACGCCGTATTTTTCCTCGAATTTCTGCACGATTACGCGAGGGCAGGCTGAGCCGCCGATAACCACCTTTTTCAGGTAGGGCAGCATCTTGCCGGTCTCCTCCAGGTGCTGCAGCAGCATCATCCAGATCGTCGGCACGGCGGCGGTAAAGGTCACCTTCTCCGTATCGAGCATCTCGTAGATCGAGGCGCCGTCCATCTTTCCGCCGGGCATCACCAGCTTGGCGCCGATCATCGGCGTCGACTGCGCCAGCCCCCAGGCATTGGCGTGGAACATCGGCACCACCGGCATGATGACGTCGCGCGAGCCGATGCCCATGGAGTCCGGCATGCAGGCGATCATGGCGTGCAGTACGTTCGAGCGGTGGCTGTAGACGACACCCTTCGGGTCGCCCGTCGTGCCGGAGGTGTAGCACATGCCGGCGGCGGCGTTCTCGTCCAGCGTCACCCAGGCGAAATCGCCGTCGCATCCGGCAAGCCATTCCTCATAGGCTACGGCCCCCGGCAGGCCCGTCTGCGGCATGTGCGCGCCATCGGTCAGAATGACCACCTTTTCCAGCGTCTTCAGATGCGGCGCGAGCTTTTCCACCAGCGGCAGAAAGGTGAGGTCGACGAACAGCAGCCGGTCTCCGGCATGGTTGAAGATCCAGGCGATCTGCTCGGGGAAAAGGCGCGGATTGAGCGTGTGGTAGACGGCGCCCATCCCCATGATGCCGTACCACGCCTCGACGTGGCGCGCCGTGTTCCAGGCGAGCGTGCCGACGCGGTCGCCCTCGCGGATGCCGTCGCGCAACAGCGCCTGCGCCACCCGGCGCGCCCGCAGGTGGACCTCGCCCCAGGTCGTGCGCACCACCGGCCCCTCCACCGAGCGCGACACCACCTCGCGGTGGCCGTGCTGGACGGCCGCATGGTCGAGGATCTTGTGGCAGAGCAGCGGCCACTGCTGCATCAGTCCGAGCATATATTCCTCCCAGATGCTCCTCGGTGTCTAATACAGGAGTGGTGGCGAGAAATGTCCAGCGTCTTCGATATGGGCTTGAGGTTACCTGTATCACCCAATTGCGGGGTTTGGCCGCCGCGAGCGTGGGTTACTATGGGGAAACGGCGCTGCCGGTACGGGGTACCCCAAGAATGAACACAATTCCTGCCAACCGCCACCCTTGGTGATATCTAGGATGAGAAGGTCGCCGGGGCGGTCAGCAAAATACGCGCGCACCTCGGCGTTGTGGCGATGGAAGCGCGCCAGGTAGACATCCTCATGCCCGAGCGGCATGCCATAGCCGTAGATCCACTCCCGCATCGGGGTGTGCTTGTCGCCGAAATGGGTCACCGCGCTGTCGATCCAGGCCTCCGGAGCCCGTTCCGTCAGGATGAACTTGCTGCCCGGAAAGGCAGCGTCCATCTCGCGATAGAGGACCGGCCAGGGATTGTCCTGAAAGGCGTCGAACTGTGTGGCAAGTTCAAGCGCCATGGGCAGCGCCTTGGATGCTATCTCCGGATCACGCACATTGTTCGGACCTGTGACGGAGTAGCCGAGCATCCGTAGTGCATCAGCTAAAGACGAAGTGCCGGTCTTGTGAAAGCCGATTCCGAAGACCTTGGGTTTCATGGGTTATGGATTTCCCAGTCTTGCCGCGTCGGCTCAGGCATAGCCCAACTCGGTCAACAGGTCGCCCGCAATCGAGGTATATGCCTCCTGCTCGGATTCGGACATGTCGCGCCGCCAGACGCCAATACGATCGGGATCTGGCGGAGACGAGGTCCTGGCGAAAATTGCCCTGTGCTCCTCCTTTGAGAACCCAGGCAGGTTGCCTTCCACCTTTCTTCCCTCCAGTTCGCCGATGCGGTCTGCCGCGCGTTGGTGATACTTCAACATCGAGCTGTCGAAGTCGACATCTAGAAACGAACAGATTCGTCTCAGTTCGGCGTCCGGTGTGAGGATGAGATTTTCGAAGCGAACCTCCATGTAGGGAAAGGTGGCGTTTGCTGCCTGTTCGCGTGCCCACAGGATCGTCTGCCTCCAAACCCGCGCATGCGCCGCCAGGTCTGCTCCGGGACCAAACCACAAACCGCGATGCGAGAGGGCGGAATCACGCCCGTCACGAATTATGTGAATGAATCCGGCTTCCGGTAGCGCCTTCGCGATCTCAGTCATGCGCTCGGAGTATGTCGGCGTCTTGTCTCCCCAGCGCGGTTTGGCGAACCTGGCCGCGTAGGCGCGATAGAACGCCCTAAGTCCTTCGGCCACGGAAAAGTCCGGCAAATTCAAAATCGTCTCGGCCAGGGCATCCGCGTCGAGGTGAAAGTCCGGCCAGCGGCGGTGGGAGGTTACGTGCCGAATGAACTCGTCGCGACCGCAGCTCCAGTTCAGCGTCGATATGAACTGTGTCTCGGGCGGAATGGCGATTAGCGGATGGCTGTCGATCATCAGGCGGAGCAGCGTGGTGCCAGAGCGGCCCATGCCGACGATGAAGGGTGCGGGCGGCGATGTCATTCCGGCATCTCCGGAAAATAGCCGCGCGCTCGCGCGAAGCCGAGATCGTCCGGCGACAGCGCGGAAAGGTCCCGCCCGCGCCAGCGGCCCGTCGCTCCCTCGCTTTGTATTGAGGCTGCGAAACCCCGCAGCACCGATACGGAAAGCTCGATGTCCAGCGCTTTTGTCAGGGCAGAGGCGGCGGCTTCGGGGTCTCTCACCATTTGCGCGTAGTCGACAATATGGACCCGGTCCGGAAACTCCAGTGCAAGCGTCTCCACGCGCGCTTGCGTAAGGCACCAATAACGGAACTTCCGCTCCAGCGTCGGCTCGCCGGGCGTGTTGAGGAAGATGCCCGACCAAAGCAGATGCTGGTTGACGTTGCCGCTGAAGATCATGTCGAAGGGGTTGCGCACCACATGGACATAGGCGAGGCCGGGAACCGAGGCGAGCAGCCGGTCGGCTATCACGTGGGCGTTGGGTTCCTTCCAGCCTATGCGCCGTCCGGCCTGCTGCGCGTGGTCGGCAAGCAGGGTTTCGTGCCGCCCGGCCAGCCACTCACGACCATGCTGCGGTTCGTCCCGCCGGCTGAGTGCGAGCGCGACTCCGGCGAGTTCAGGCGGAAATCGTCCCGTTGCCATCTTTTCCAGGAAGCCGTCTATCAGGCGGGCAAGCGCCGCGGGAGTCTCAACGAGGACCGAGGCCCGCTTGAACAGCAGCGTGAACCACAGATTGTCATGCGCCTCGTTGAGGTCGCTGCCGAGATAGAGGCCGCAGCGCAGTAGGAGGTCGGCGAAGATCCTGGTTCCACCACCGCCTATCCCGCCGATGCAGACGGGCCGGGCGGCCAAGGAAATCTGGCCAGGCGTCACGCCGCCGTCTCCCAGAAGAGATGGCGGCTCTTCGGGTCCGACGTGTCGAGAGGCGCGGTATTGTCGACGATCTTCGTCTCGCTGTCGGAGGGAAAGCGAAACGTGAAGTTGCGCCATTTCTCCCGCTCGACATGCCATCCACGGCCGCTGATCTCGGCGGGGGAATAGCGTCGCCCGTCGCGGTACTTCCGGTAGGCATGTCCCTCGCTGAGCGCGATGTAGTGCCTCATGGTAAGCGAGCGGGGGGAAACGTTGCGGCCGGGAAACTCGACCCTGTGACCGCCGCTGCCTGCAAGGTCCGGCGTCGAGGTGGCGGCTTTCTTCCAAAGGTTCACGCGATGCAAGGGACGCGGCATGAAGTGATAGTAGCGGCGCATATCGCGCACGTAATCAAGCCCTGAAAAATCCTCGCCTGGAACCGTCGGAACGAAGACGAACTCGTTGAAATTGACCGCGTTATAGCCTTCGGCATCGATGGCGGCGACGGCATCTGCCAAGGTCTCGCGATGCCACTGGTCGGACTGGCGAACTTCGTCCGCATCGGTGTGCAGGAACCAGTCGGCAGCGATCTCGGAGCTTAGATGTTCCTGAAAGCGGCACTGCTTTTCCAGCTCGAAAAAGCCCTCGTATTGTTGCCGTTCGACGCGAAAGACGCCGTTGCCCAGCAGGCCGTGTGCAATTTCACGCGTGGCATCGCTGGAATCGTTGTCGATGACGCAGACTTCGACGCCCTGTCGGCGAAGTTCGCGCACGCAGCGTTCCAGGTAGAGTTCCTCGTTGCGGACCGTCAGGAGGGCGACGATCCTCATATCGCAGAACTACGGGAGGAGGTTCGCACCATGATGTCCAGATCCGCCCTGCCGACGGCGATCAATCGCGGCTCCGCTTCGACGCGCAAGGCGGTCGCATCGACGATACGATGGAGAATCAGGTGCTCGCCGTCCACCATTCCAGAAGTGTTGCAGTTGATGAAATAGACGCCCGGCAGCAGCCGGCAGGCGAACTCCATCGTCACCGCTATGCGCTCGCCCGAGCGGACCTTGCGGATGCGGTCTATCGCCGACTTCCGCGTGTCGGCGCCGCCGAGCACCAAGCCTTGGATCGTGCGGAACCGAACGGCGAAGCCGACCGCCTCCGCATCGGTGTCGAAAGTCACGTCGAACTGGGCGCAATAGCGCTTGCCCATCTGCAGCAGGTTGATCACTTCGCCGGCCTGGGTGGTTATGCGGACATTCTCGATGCGCGCACCGCGCTCTTCTCCCACCATCCGGGTTTCGGAGACCAGGGCGCTGTCGAAGCGCGACCAACTGCTTCCCGGCGTGGCTTCCGCCTCCTGCCGGTCTTCTTCGTCCTGTCGGCCTTCCTCTTCGGGCGCAGGCAGTTCGACGACCTCTTCCGCAAGCGGCGCTTGCGTGGTCAGTGCCTCGATAGAGCTGCCGGTCAGCGCCAGCCTGATCTCGTCCACCATCTCCGGGCTGGCGTTCACCAGGCGCTGATACTGCGCCACCACGCTCTTCGGCCGGCCCTGCAGCAGAAGCTCACCGCGGTCGAAAAGCATCGCCCGCGAGCAGAGCTGCACAATGGTTTGCGCGCCGTGGCTGACGAACAGGATGGTGCCGCCCTTGTCCTTGATCTCCTCGATGCGGGCGAAGCATTTGCGCTGGAACGCCTCGTCGCCGACCGACAGCGCCTCGTCGACCACCAGGATGTCGGGGTCAACATTGATGGCGGTGGCGAAGGCCAGCCTCACATACATGCCGGACGAATAGGTTTTTACCGGCTGGTCGATGAAGGCTCCGATGTCGGCGAAGCGGGCGATGTCGTCGAAGCGCCACTCCATCTCGCGTTGCGGTACGCCCAGGATAGCGGCGTTGAGGAACACGTTCTCGCGGCCGGTGAATTCGGGATTGAAGCCGGCGCCGAGCTCCAGCAGGGCGGCGATGCGGCCGTTGACCTCGACGCTTCCGGTGGTGGGCCGCAGCGTGCCGCAGACGATCTGCAGCAGCGTCGACTTGCCCGAGCCGTTGCGGCCGATGATGCCGACGGTCTCGCCGCGGCGCACGTCGAACGACACGCCGGAGAGCGCGGCGAAATCGGTAAAATAGCGCTTCGGCGGGCGGCCGGCCAGCCGCTGCAGCCGCGGCACCACCATCTGCTTGAAGCGGTCCTGCGGCTGCTGGAACATGACGTAGTGCTTGGAGACGTCGCGCACGCGGATGGCGATCGCGTCCGCGGCCGGCGGCGAAAGATCGAGGCCGAGCGGATCAGAGGACATCGGCAAAGCCCCGCCGCGTCGCCTGGAAGAACGCCTCGCCGGCGAAGGCCACTGCGATCGCAGCCAACGAATAAAGCCCCAGCGCCGTCCAGTCCGGCGCTTGGCCGAACAGCGTGACGGCGCGCACGCTTTCGACGGGGATGGTCAGGGGATTGAGCAGCAGCGCCGGCTGCAGCCATTCGGGCATCGCCGAGCGCTGGAACAGCACCGGCGACAGAAACATGCTGGCCGTAACCAGCGGTCCGATCAACTGGCCGATGTCGCGGAAATAGACGCCGAGCGCCGCCAGTATCCAGGTAAGGCCAAGCCCCATCACCACCAGCGGCGCGAAAGCCACGGGCAAGAGCAGCACCGTTGAGGGCAGGCCACCGAACACGACCGCTGCGAAGACCAGCAGCACCAGCATGCTGACGGCGGCGTGGAACAGCGCCGCGCCGGCCGAAACCACAGGCAGGATGTGAACGGGGAAGACGATCTTCTTGACGTAGTTGACGTTGGCCAGCACGAGGCCGGGCGCCGCGGTCACCACCTCGGAAAAATACTGGAACACGATGAGCCCGCAAAACAGGATCACGGCGAACTCGGCGGTGGAGTGCGCGGCGCCTTCGCGGCCCGGAATGTCCCAGCGCGACTTCAGCACGACGCCGAAGACCAGCGTATAGACGGCGAGCATCAGAAGCGGCGTCAGCAGCGACCACACCACGCCCAGCGCCGAACCGCGATAGCGGCCGGTGATTTCCCGGCGGATGAGGGAGAGGGTGAGGGTCATGTCCCAGTTTTCCGCACGCACCTCTTGGCGAAGTTCTCAAGAGCGCTCGACGTAATCATTCCGTGTCGACCGGCGCAAATCTCGCTTCGCGGAAAACTTGCGCATACCGCTCCACCATAGCGTGAAAATCTGGGAGGCACCGAAGGACGGGCTCGCTGTTGGTGGCCATTCGCTTGCGTTCATCTGAGTTGGTGGACATCGTCCTGATATGCGCACGCAGCATCGGAATGTCGTCAGGCTCGTAAATCTTAGCGTTCACGTTTGGCTGGACCTGCTCAGCTATGCCGAAGACCGGTGTCGTAATGATGGGAAGGTCGAAAGCCATGTACTCCAGAATGACCCGTGGAAAGGTGTCGACGCGGGAGCAGCACAGCCCAACGTCGGCCGCGGCGAGGAACTGATAGGGATCGTCTGTGGCCGGAAGGATATGCAGGCATGACCGCTCGAGATCGGTCAATTCCTGAGCGGCAAAATTCTTGATGCTGTCGCTGTAGGCCCCAGGTCGATCTCCAACGATGAAGATTCGAATCTTGGTCACTATGTCGGCGTCAAGGCCCTTGAGAGCCTTGACGATGTCCATCTGCCCCTTGTGATCCCATACGGTGCCGAGGGCGAGCAGGCAGATCGCGTCCTCATCAATACCCAGGTCGCGGCGGGCGGCATCCCGTCTATGTCTGTCTCGCCAGCATGCCACGTCCTCGTCGCGTAGACTGTCGGTGATAACCTCGAAGCGGTAGGCGGAATCGAACCGTGCCCAATTCCGCCTCGACGCGTTGGAGACGAAAAGCACCTTGTAGGCGAAACCAAAGCAGGCATAGGCTTCCGCTCTGACCGGTGCTGGGAGATAGTTGAAATAGGTCTCCGACGGGAAGCTCTCACGAGGATTCCAGATTGACGGCAAACCCTCGCGATGGGCAGCGGCTATGGCCCAAAAGGTGACCAGCGTATTCGCATACACGACACTCGCCTGTGTCGCCCGCATCATCGTTCTCAGCGGAGCAATTGCCGCGTCAAGTCCTGCTAAGGAACTTCCGATATTGAGGTCGAGATCGAAAGGAACGATGGCGACTTCTATCCCTTGTTTTTCGTATTCACCGCGCAGCGGTCCGTCTTTAGGGGAAACTACTTTGGGGACCACAATCCCCTTGTCACGAAGAGCAACGACCAGATCGAACATGCACTTTGGCGCACCCTCCAATGCCAAATCATGTGAAACCATGATTGCCACGAAGGCTTCGGTGGCTGCCGAACTGCATCGGGGATGGATTGAAAATGTCTCGTCCTCAAGGGAAAGATTGAGGTTGTAGTATGGATCGGTCTCCTTGCCATACCGCTTTCGATAGGCCGCGATCTCTCGCGGATTGTCTTGGCGGGGACGTGATCGACCCTCGTAGTGCACCACTCCAACCTGGCCGCAATAGATATTACGTAGGCCGCTTTTGAGAACCCGGAGACAATAGTCGACATCATTATATGCGA
>JAEUMA010000567.1 GCA_016793565.1 Rhizobiaceae bacterium | reverse complement strand
CACGCTGCTGATGATCGAGGTGACGAAGCAGCATCTCGACGATCCCAACATCCAGATGACGGATTCCTGCGCGGTTCCCGATCACCCGGTCATGAGCCGGCTATGGTCCGAGCGGCGGCCGATGGGAACCATCGTGCTCGGCCTGTCGCCGGACACCGACAGAATGACCAGGCAGGCGGCATCCCAGCTTCACCTCTATCGCCAGACGCGCAATCTCGCCCGCCTTGTGCGAAACCGCGTCCGCAGCCTGCTCGGAAGAGGCTAGCCGGCCTCCCCGCTGGCGGCCTCGCGCCTCGCGCGGTCGCGGAAGATGCGGCGAATGACCTTTCCGGTCGTCGTCAGCGGGATGGAATCGACGAACTCGACCTCGCGCGGATATTCGTGGGCCGAAAGCCGGTCGCGCACCCACAGCTTGACCTCATCGGCCAGCGCCGCGCTGCCTGCGCGGCCGTCCTTGAGCACGACATAGGCCTTGACGATCTCGGTCCGCACCGGATCGGGCTTGCCGACGGCTGCCGCAAGCGCCACCGCCGGATGCGCCGACAGGCAGTCTTCGATCTCGCTCGGTCCGATGCGGAATCCCGCCGAGGTGATCACGTCGTCGTCGCGGCCGAAGAATGTGACGTAGCCGTCCGCATCGGCCGTACCCTGGTCGCCGGTGGTCATCCAGTCGCCGACGAATTTCTGGCGGGTCGCTTCCGGGTTCTCCCAATATTCCAGGAACATCACCGGGTCCGGCCGCCGGATCGCAATCTGCCCCGTCTCGCCTGGCTTCATCACCCTGCCCCGGTCGTCGATGATCGCAACCTCGTGGCCGGGTACCGGCAATCCGATCGCACCCGCCCTGGCGATCCCGAGCGCGCCGCAGGACGACAGCACCGCGTTGCACTCGGTCTGGCCGTAGAACTCGTTGACGGTCAGGCCGAGTTCGGCCTGCGCCCAGTCGAAGGTTTCGCGGCCTAGCGATTCCCCCGCCGAGCCGATCGTCCGCAGAGGCAGCGCGAAACGGCGGCGGATGTCCGGCACCGACTTCATCATGCGCAGCGCCGTCGGCGGTATGAACGCATTGCGCACCCGCATCTTCTCCATCAGCAGCAGGGCGTTCTCCGGTTCGAAGCGCTGGAAACGCGAGGCGACCACAGGCACGCCGAGCTGAAGCGAGGGCAGCAGCGCGTTGAGCAGGCCGCCTGCCCAGGCCCAATCCGCCGGCGTCCACATCAGGTCGCCGGCCTGCGGAAGGAATTCGTGGTGGAACTGCACGCCGGGCAGATGGCCAAGCAGCACGCGGTGACCGTGCAGCGCGCCCTTGGGCGGACCGGTTGTGCCCGAGGTGAAGATCATCATGGCGGGGTCGTCGGGCTTCGTGTCGACCGCGACGAAGTCAGGCGGCGTGTCGCGCACGAGCCGAGCGAAATCGTCGACCCCGGCCTCCGCGCCGTCAACGACGACGATCGTCTCCAGCCCGCGCAGCCGGCCGGCGACCGGCTTGACTTTGGCATAGCCGGCGGCGCTGGCGATGATCGCCGTCACGCCCGCCGTCTGCAGCCGGTACTCGATCGCCTCGACCCCGAACAGCAGGGCGAGCGGCACCGCGATGGCACCGAGCTTGTAGACGGCGGCATGGGCGATCGCCGTCTCGAACGACTGCGGCATCAAGAGCGCCACGCGGTCGCCGCGCCTCACGCCGCGTCTGACCAGCGCCGCCGCCAGCGCATTCGAGCGCAGGGCGAACGCACCGTAGGTCAGGCGCTCAGGCTCGCCATCGTGGCGGTAGTCGAGCAAGGCCGTCCTGTCCGGCTCGCGCCTGCCCCAGGCATCGGCGATCGCCACGCCGATGTTAAAGCGGGCCGGGATCTGCCAACGGAAGTCGCGAACAAGCGACGGATAGTCATTGCGGCACTGCAACATGAGCGGCAGGGGTGCGCGGATTCCTCCGCGGAGTCAACGCCGGCGCAGTTCAATCCCACCGATACCCCGATCAGTAGCCCGCCTTGATCTTCTCGAAGTCGGCGATCATCTTGGCCTTGATGTCCGGCTTCAGCGGCGCGGCAAACAGCGTGTT
>JAEUMA010000563.1 GCA_016793565.1 Rhizobiaceae bacterium | reverse complement strand
ACGCAGGTGGTGGCGAACTTCCTCATCAACAGCCAGCATGCGCTGACCGCCAACAAGAGCGATCGCCGTATCAAAGTCGCGACGTTCCGAGGCCCGGCGGTATCGGGCTTTTCAGTGGAGGACAACGGTCCCGGCGTCCCGGAATCGATCCGGCTCCGTATCTTCGAGTCCTATTTCACCACCAAGCCCGCGGGGGCGGGTACGGGCATAGGCCTGTCCATCTCGCGCAGCATCGTGGAGCGTCACAACGGCAAGATATGGTTCGAGCCGGCCGATCCTACGGGCGCACGCTTTGTGGTGGAGCTGCCCAGCGCGAGTGGCCACACGGCCGGCGCGAAAGAAGCGGCAGCTGCTTCCGCGCCGCTCCAGCGGGCCCTCATCGTCGACGACGAGCCGGACGTCGGCGCCTCGCTGGCCGACATACTGGAATTGATGGGGGTCAGTGCGCGCGTCATCACGCGCTGGCATTCGGTGGCCGAGACGGTCGCCGCCGGCGCGGTGGACATCATCTTCTGCGACCTGCGCATGCCGGGAACCGGAGGCATCGAGGTCTATCGGCAGATTCTCGCGGAGCGTCCGCAACTCGCGCCGCGCTTCGTGCTGGTTACCGGCGACATGCTCGGGGCACGCGGGGAGATTGAGGTGTTTCCCGCGCCGATGCGGCCGCAGATCCTGGAGAAGCCGTTCAGTACGCTCGACGTGCGCAGCGTGCTCGCGGCCGTCAACGACCAGGTGAATCTCTCGACGGGGCGCTGAGCCATGCCTGCCGGCGGAAACGAAGAAGCCCCGGCCTTCGGGCGGGGCCGGGGCTTCACATGTCCGGGCGACGAGGGCGCTGCGACGCGCTGCGTCTCCGGATCATCTCGACTGCGTCAGAAAATGTTAGGTGCCGTTGCCGGGCCGGTGGCTGCGCTGGCGATCATGCGCACCTTCCTGACCTCGTCGCGGCCGGACTGGCGCGCGATCTCTTGCAGGCAGGCCTCGTCCTCGGCGCCCCAGTTCTGGCCGTCGCACACGTCAACCTGATCGGCAGCCAGGTGCAGCCGCGGCGCTTTCTGGCTGGCTTCGGCGACCATGACTTCCGACGTCATGGCGCGCTGCGGCGACACCAGCGCGGTGCGGCCGGCCGGGTGCAGCGCCATTGCAAGAAAAGCGGAAACGACGACCGTCACGAAGAGCACCATGGGATGGCGGTTCATGCGGCGGCGCAGGTTGCCCGGCAGCATGGGCCGGCCGGGCTTTTCGAAGCGCTTGTCGAAGGCGTCAGGGTTGGATGCGGCATTCATGGCCTTGTTCCTTGGTCTTGTGACTGGATGCAGTCTGGATGGTCAATGTTTCTGACTGATGATGCCGTTTTTCTGCTTTTGTTACCGCAATGAAACCAAAAAACAGTCATAATCGGGCACTCTCGGTCGGGTCCGCCGGAGCGGCTTCACGCAAGCGTGACGACTGCATACATCCAGCTACGCTATGGTCACATTTTCCGAGGAGGCAGTGATGGGACAGTGGTTTCTGCTTGCGCCGCTTCTTTTCGTGGCCGGGGAAGCGGCGGCGATCGAGCGCTACACGTCGACGAGCATGAGCTGTGCCCGCATATCGCAGGCGCTGGCCTCGGGGCCGGCAATCCTGCAGTTTCCGTCGTCGGGCGGGGGCGGCATGCGCTACGACCGGTATTTCGGAAGCCGCGCCAGCTGTCCGCCGTTCCAGACGGCCGTCAAGGCCAGCGTTCCGGCTTCCGACACCCAGTCGTGTCAGGTCTACCGTTGCGTCGACAAGAACCGGCAGCAGTCGCGATAGCGCCAGAAAGGCCGCAGGCAGCATGAAATCGGCTGAAGGTGCAGGGCGTCACTTGGGATTGTGAAGATTCCTGTATAGACTGTCGGGAAATCAACCCGCCGCCGGAGACGGATCGGATGCCTACGGTCGACAACTATACCGCGATCCTGTCCGGTAGGACGCTGAACCAGCAGAGCACGTCGGAGGGCACGGCGCTGCCGGCCCGCGCAGCGTTCGTGACCTATTCGTTCAACGCTCTCGATTCGGGCGATCCGGACACGCAGATCACGCTCGACGACACGCAGAAGGAGCTGTTCCGGCGCGCGATCGACCAGTGGGCCCAGGCCAGCGGCCTGACCGCTTTCGAGACAGCGATGCAGGGCGACATCGACGTCGTCGTTCGCAATCTCACCTTCGCGGGGCAAGGCACATTTCCGCAATCGATGGTATATCTCGACGATGGCGCCCCGCGCGTCTACTCGGGAACGGCCGCCGTCGGCACCATTCTGATCGATCCGGACTACGCCTCCGACGCGCATGTCCTCATCCATGAGATCGGCCATACTCTCGGCCTGAAGCATCCGCATGACGGCCTCGTCCGGCTGGTGACGGCCGCCGATACCGGCGACAACACGGTGATGAGCTATACGGTGCCGCTCCTCGACGACCTCGGCACGTTCGACATCCAGGCGATTCAGGCGATCTACGGTGGCCCTTCCGCCGATGGTACGCAGGTCAGCGCCTGGAACTGGGATCAGAAGACCGAGACCTTGACGCAGATCGGCAGCGCGGAGACCGAGATCCTGATCGGCACCAACGCCAACGACATCATCGATACGGCGGGCGGGCAGGATGCGGTCTCGACCAAGGGCGGCGACGATGTCGTCACCGTTCGCGCGAATGGCGTCCAGGCCAATCTCGGCACCGGCTTCGACACGGTGATCGTCGATTACAGCCGCGATCAGATCGCCTTCATCGACAGCGACGATGCGGGCACCTATTTCTATGCCGCCAGCGGCAACCAGGACGATACGTCCGTCTTTTTCGGCGTCGAACGCTTCGATTTCGGCGACGAGACGCTGGCGATGGATCTCGACGGCAATGCCGGCCAGGCCTACCGCCTCTACCAAGCCGCCTACGACCGTGAGCCGGATCGCGCCGGTGTGTCCTTCTGGACCGGCGTTCTCGACGCCGGGAACGGACTGCAGTTCGTCGCCGATCATTTCGTGACGGCCGCCGAGTTCATCGAACGCTACGGCGCGGACACGTCGGACACGGACTATGTCGACCTGCTCTACAACAATGTGCTGGACCGGGTGCCGGACCAAGAGGGCTACGATTTCTGGGTCGGCAAGATGGACGCCGGACTGACCCGCGCCGACATGCTGATCGAATTCTCCGAGAGCGACGAGAACCAGGCCAAGGTCTTCGGCGACATCGACCAGGGCATCTGGCTGGACGATCTGCTGCTCGGCTGATGCCTACTCGAAGCGGCTCGTCGGATCGCGGTTCTGGTCGTATCGCCGCCGGACCGGAAAGGGCGGGAGCCAGGCTTCGCGGCGGATGGTCCAGAGTTCGTAGGTCGGCGTCAGCTGATCCGGCGCGTCCAGCGAACCAAGGTTCACTTCGACCTCGTCGCCAGTGCGCCCGAACACCGGCGAGCCGCAGCGCGGACAGAAGGATCGTTCGGCATATTGGCGGGTTTCTCCTGCCACCGCCACTGCCGCGCTCGGGAAGATGGCGGATGCGTGAAACAGCGCGCCGTGATGCTTGCGGCAGTCGAGACAGTGACAAATCCCGACGCGGTAGGGAACGCCGGAGGCGACGAATCGGACGTCGCCGCACAGGCAGCCGCCGGTAAACCGTTCCACGATGGCGTCTCCATGCAGCGCCGGAGGCCGCCCACCTCCGTCCGGCTAAGGTTAGTGGATCGTTAATCGTTGTCCAACATAGTTAACGCCGGTGATTTCGCCCGGCGGGGGCTTTGCAGACGGAAACGCGATGGCTGGACTCCAGGGGGACAGGGAAGAACCCGGAGAGTTCGAGGCCGCCGAGATACGGATCTCGGGTGCCGGGCAGCCGCGCGACCTGTCGCAGACCGAGATAGGGCAACTTCTCGAAGCCGCGGCCGACTGGATCTGGGAAACCGGCAGCGATTTGCGTATAAGCTGGCTTTCCGACAGCTACGCGGACATCACCGGGATGGACCCGGCCGCCGTGGTCGGCCGCTTCCGATTCGATCTCATGGATGGCGTGCCGCAGGGCAGCCTTGGCGCTTCCGAACACCTTGCCGACCTTGAAGCGCGCCGGCCGTTCCGCGACTTCGTCTACGAACTGAAGCGGGCAAGACCGGATTGCCGCTGGATATCGATATCCGGCTTTCCCCGCTACAGCAGGAGCGGAGCGTTCCTCGGTTATCGCGGCATCGGCCGCAATGTGACCTTCGAGGTGCGGGCGCTGAGAGAGGCCGGGGCCGAAGCGGCGGACGAGCCGCCGCGCCGCGAGTCAACGGAGCCGAACCGCGAATTGCGCGGCGTTCTGGATGCGCTCAAGCTGGGCGTGGTGCTGCTCGATGCCGATCTCAGGACGGAGGCTGCGAACCAGGCCTTCCATGACATGTGGCGGCTCGAGCGGGACGACGGCCTGATAGGCAAGCCGTTCCGGGCCACCATGGAAGCCATCCGCCGCATCGGCATCTACACGGTGGCCAGCGCCGACTGGGAGGACTACGTCCAGGGCCGCCTCAAGGAGATCGCCGAAGGCCG
>JAEUMA010000058.1 GCA_016793565.1 Rhizobiaceae bacterium | reverse complement strand
TGGTGCAGACAGGCTCGCTGCCGAGGCTGATCGACTTCGGTGCCTGCCGCCGCAAGGCTGCGAGCAGGCTGCGCTGAAGCGTAGGGGCCTTTTCGAGCATTCGGGTCGTCCTGCGCTCTGTGCGTTTAGCCGAAATAGGGGTCAAAAAGTGTCGACAACGGGGCATGCGAAACGGAATAGTAGCGCTACGGTTCCTCCAGTCCACCCACACGTCATCTGCCGGTGGTGCCGCCCAGTTCGCCGCGCCGCCAGGCCGCCGGAGGGATGCCGACCGAGCGCTTGAACTCGCGGCTGAAATGGTAGACGTCGCAGAAACCGCATGTCTCCGCCACCTCGGCCAGCGACATGCGGTCGGCCGCGATCATCGACTGCGCATGGATCAGGCGCTCGCGCAGCAGCCACTGTCGCGGGCTCGTGCGCAGGTGCTTGCGAAACAGCCGGCGCGTTTGCGAAGCGCTGACGCCGCTCAGCACCGACAGTTCCTCCGCCGTCCAGGGACGGGCGAGGTCAGCGCGAACGGCGGCGGCTATACCGGCCAGCACGCCCGGTACGCCCGGCGCCACCGGTTCCGCCAGCGCCTGATCCACCATGGTTAGCAACTCCCCGATCAGCTGGTTGAGCTGCCAGTCAAGGCCGATGTCGCGGCCGCTCAATGCCCGGAATAGGCGATCGAACCAATCCACGAGGTCGGCGGCTTCGCGGATGGTAGCGCGCGGCGTATCGTCGGCGAACAACCGCTGCCGTATGGCCGCCGGCTCAGGCCCGTCCAGCCTAAACCACAACAGGGTCCAAGGCCGCTGCGGATCGGCGACATGCGCATGCGGATGTTCGTTGGCGATCCAGCCCAACTGACCCGGCGCGAGCTCCAGCCGCCGTCCTAGGGTTTCGATCGAACCCGATCCGGAAATGCAGAACAGGACGTCCTGACCGGCATGGCTGGCGCGGCGCACGCCGTAGTGGGAGCCGGCTGCCACCTTGCCGGCCCGCAGCACGCTGAAGGCTCCGCGCGTCCATCCGGGTTGCGGTACGTAGTGATGGCTTTCGAGAAAAGTGGTCTTCCGGATCATGCGCGTTTTATACAAATATCAGACGCCGTTTGTCCATTTCAGCGCTCGTTGAAACGCAATACCGTCGGACAAGTTCGAGGTGCCGGCCTTGATCCGTAACGAACCGCCCGGTGCGGCGAGGCGAAACGGTGCCGGAATGAACGGTCTAGGGAGATGCCAGAAATGATCGCGATGACCGCAGACGAAGCCAAAGCCTATGCCCGCGACGGCTACATCATCCGCAAGGGACTGCTGAGCACGGCGGAAGTCGATACTTTCCGTGATCGCGCCCGCGCGCAGCTCGAGGCCGAGAACAAGGCCGGTGCCGTGATGCACAAGGGCGACAAGGAGGGCAAGTCTACCCTTCTCAAGATGTGGACCAAGGCCGAGGACGACCAATACGGTTTCCTGGCGCGCGACGAGCGCATGGTCGATCTGGCCGAAGACGCCATCGGCAAGCCGATCTATCTCTACAGCCACAAGATGACGATGAAGCAGCCGCGTGAAGGCGGGGCTTGGGAGTGGCATCAGGACTTCGGCTACTGGTACAATTACGGCTGCCTCGCACCGGAGATGATGAGCATCTACATCGCGCTGGATAAGGCGACCAAGGAAAACGGCTGTCTGCAGGTGCTCAAGGGCACCCATAAGCTTGGTCGCCTCAACCACATCCGAGAGAACGATCAGACCAATGTCGAGCAGGAACATCTCGAGGCGGCGCTGAAGCGGTTCGACCATATCTATGTCGAGATGGAGGCGGGCGACGCCCTGGTGTTCGACGGCAACCTGCTGCACCGGTCCGACGCCAACAATTCGGACACATACCGCTGGGGCTACATCTGCTCCTACAACGCGGTGGAGAACGCCCCGTTCAAGCGGGTGCGGGAATACGGAAACTACGAGGCCCTGAAGAAGGTGCCGGCGGGCACGTTCATGTCACTGCAGGACAAGGCGGCGTGATCAAAAGTAGCCCTTCGGGGCGTTGGAAGTTTGGCCCGGGCCAGAGCTCCCCGGGCCTCTGTACCGGGTAACGAGGCACGGCGGATGGACCTGTGTTCCGCCGCGCCCCGCAGGGAGGATACGTAATGGCAGAAGCGGTCAGGACAGGCGCGCGCGCGCCGGCCACCGACCGATTTTCACTCGGGCGCCTGTTAAGGGCGCGCGAGGCGGGCGTGTTTTTTGCGCTTCTGGCGCTATGTCTTTTCCTGACATTTGCCACCGACAGCTTCCTGACGTCGACCAACCTGCTCAATGTCGGCCGGCAGATATCGCTGCTCGGCATCATGGCCGTCGGCATGACCTTCGTGCTGATCGCGGGCGAGGTGGACCTGTCGGTCGGCTCAACCTACGCCTTTTCCGGCCTCGCCACCGGCATGCTCATTGTCGCGGGTTGGGCGTTGCTGCCGGCGATCGGCGTCGGACTGCTTACGGGAGCGATCATCGGGCTGGCCAACGGCGTTCTATCCACCTATGGCCGGCTGCCTTCGCTGATCGCGACCCTTGGTATGCTCAGCATCGTGCGCGGCGCTGCGCTCATCTTGACCAACGGTCAGCCCGTTACCGTGAACGAGCGCAAGGGCGCGCTTCCGGAGGTGGCGGAGGCATTTTCCTATATGGGGCAGGGCTACCTGTTCGATGTGGTGCCGATGCAGCTGGTGTTCTTCGTGATAATAGCCGCGCTCGCTTGGGTCGTGCTGTCCTATACAAATTTCGGTTTTCGGGTCTTTGCGGTCGGCGGCAGCGCCAAGGCTGCGCGCGTTTCCGGCATCTCCGTCTACACGATCAAGATCTGGGCGTTCGTGCTGATGGGCGTGCTAGCCGCCTTCGCCGGAATCCTTAGCCTGGCCTTCCTGCCGAGCGGGCAGGCCGGACGCACCGGGCTCGGCCTGGAGCTCGACGTCATCGCTGCCACGATCGTCGGCGGAGCATCGCTTTCCGGCGGCGAGGGCACCATCCTCGGTACGATTCTCGGCGTCCTGATCATCGGAGTCATGCGCAACGGCCTGGTCCTGATGGGGGTGTCTCCCTTCGTACAGGAACTGATGATCGGCCTCGTCATCATCATCGCCGTCGGCATCGACAAGTGGTCTACCCGTAAAACCGCCTGAACTCGCACCAAGCCATTTCCAAAGGGAGGAACTAGCCATGAAACTGAAACTCGCACTTCTGGCGGCGGCGATCGCCCTGCTGCCGCTTTCCGCGCATGCCGAGCAGAAGCTCGCCGATTTCAAGCTGGCCGATCGCATCAAGGCCAAGCTGGACGCCGGCCAGACGCTGGATCTGTTTGTATCCTACCAGGATCTCTCCAACGAGTTCGCGCCCTTCCTCAAGGCCGGCGTCGAGCGCGCTGCGGCGGAAGAGAAGGTAAATGCCAAGTTCATCGGACCGGTCGGCTCCGACGCCGACGGCCAGATCAACGAGATCGAAAGCCTGATGGGTACGATGGACGGGCTGGCGGTTTCGTCGGTTTCCACCGATGCGCTGGCGCCGGTCATCGACCGCGTCCTGGCGGCCGGCATCCCGGTGGTCACCTACAACACCGACAATCCGGACAGCAAGCGGCTCGCCTTCGCCGGGCAGGATCTCGTGCAGTCGGGCGTCGAGGCCGGCAAGCTGATGGCCAAGGTGCTGGACGGCAAGGGCAAGGTCATGATCGTGACGCTCGACGCCGCCGCCCAATGGTCGCTCGACCGCGAGAAGGGCGCGCGCGAGGGACTGGCGGCGGCCGGTCCGGACATCGAGATCGTCAACACGCTGAACACAGGCAGCGATCCTCAGAAGATCTATTCGGCGATCGAGAACGCCATGCTCGCCGATCCGAGCATTACCGGCCTGCTTTCGCTCGAGTGCTGTTCCACGCCCGCGGCGGGAACCTGGGTGGAACGCAACGGCAAGACCGGCGTGGTCAAGGTGGTAGGCTTCGACCTGCTCGACCAGACCGTCGAACTGGTGGCCAACGGCAACATCCAGGCGACGATCGACCAGGCGCCCGAGAAGCAGGGCTTTGCGGCGGTAGACATGCTCGTCAAGTTCCTGAGCGGCCAGCCGATCGACAACCTCGACACCGGCGTCGGCATCTACACCAAGGAAAACATCGCCGAAGTCGCCAAGAAGTAGGCGGCAAAGGCGGGGAGTGGGCGCGAGGCGCCCACGCTTCCCCGTCAGGCAAACCGATGACGGAACTCGAGCCCGCAAACATTATCGAGATCGCCGGGGTGACCCGGCGTTTTCCAGGCGTCCTTGCGCTCGACAGGATCAGCGTCGGCTTTCGCGGCGGTGAGGTGCATGCCGTCGTCGGCGAGAACGGCGCCGGCAAGTCGACGCTGATGAACATCCTGGCCGGCGACCTGCAGCCGAACGAAGGCGAGATTCGCGTCGACGGCCGTCCGGCGCGCTTCGGCTCGGCGCTCGACAGCCGCGCCGCCGGTATCGTCGTCGTCTATCAAGAGCTGGCTCTCTGCCCGACGATGAGCGTGGCCGAGAATATCATGATGTCCGACATGGCGGTGCGCCACGTGGCCACCTTCGTGCCACGCGACGCCATGCGGCGCGAGGCGCGCTCGGCACTGGCCAGACTGGGCATGAGCGGGCTCGACCCAGATACACGCATCAACAGGCTCTCCGTCGCCGAGAT
>JAEUMA010000538.1 GCA_016793565.1 Rhizobiaceae bacterium | reverse complement strand
CCGCGCGGCTGATCGCAGGCAGATGCGCACCCAGCCGGTCGATCATCTTGCGGGCCTGCCTGTCCATCTCCGCCTTGTCGACGATGCCCGGGATGCCCAATACCGACCGCGTCGGCTCGCGGCCGAGGAAGATGTTGCTCGACACGTCCTGCTGCTTGGCCAGCGACAGATCCTGGTAGATCATCTCGATGCCGAGCCGGCGTCGCTCGCCGGGATCAAGCGGCAGAAGATCGTGGCCGTCGAAATGGATGCTGCCCGAATCCGCCCGATAGATACCGGTGATGGTCTTCATCAGGGTCGACTTTCCGGCGCCGTTGTCGCCGACCAGCCCAACAACCTCGCCGGCTGCGACCGATAGATCCACGCCATGCAGCACGTCGACCGGCCCGAAGCTCTTGCGGATCGTCTTGAGGACGAGGAGGCTCATACCCGCGACTCCTTCCGCACCTGGTACTGGTCGATGAAGACGGCGAGGATCAGCACCGCGCCGATCGCCATCTGCTGGTAGTAGGACTGCACGGCGAGCAGGTTGAGGCCGTTCTGCAGCACGCCCATGATCAGCGCCCCGATCATCGTGCCGAGGATCGAGGCACGGCCCCCGAAGAGGTTGGTGCCCCCTATGATGGCCGCGGTGATCGCCGTGAGTTCGTAGTTGAGCCCGGCGGTGGGATCGCCGGAGTTGATCCGCGCCATGAACAGCAGGCCCGCCAGGCCGGCGAGCGCACCGGACAACGTGTAGAGAGTGCGCCGCTGCCGATCCACGCGGATACCCGCCGCGCGTGCCGCGCTTTCGCTGTCGCCAAGCGCAAGCGTGTGGCGGCCGAAGCGGGTGTAGGCGAGCACGCAATGCGCCACCACCGCGGTGGCGACGAAGATGATTACCGGCATGGGGATGCCCCAGGGCCGACCCTGGCCCAGATAGAGCAGCATGTCCGGCAGGCCATAGATGACACGGCCGCCTGAGATGACCAGTGCCAGGCCGCGCGCGATGCCGAGCATACCGAGTGTGACGATGAAGGCAGGCACGTAGGCGCGCGTGATGATCTGCCCGTTGATCCAGCCGGCGATGGCGCCGGCAAGGATACACGCGACCACGCCCAGCAAGGAAGGCGCGCCGAGATTGACGGCGACGAAGGCGCCGACGACGCCCGACAGGCCCATGACGGAGCCGAGCGACAGGTCTAGCCCGCCACCGCCGATGACGTAGGTCGCCGCGATCGCCAGCACCCCGATGGTCGAGGTGGCGAGCAGAATGTTGAGGAAGTTGCTGAGCGACAGGAAAAACGGCGACAGGATCGCCATCACGGCGCTCAGCACCAGCAGGACTACGAGCGACTCCAGCCGGATGTGCACGCGTTCCACGGAGGCGCGCTGCGCCCGGCTCCAAAGCCCTTGATTCACATTTTCCGTCGCCATCCTGCTCTGCCTCCCTCCCTCTTGCCCGGCTGCGAAGCAGCTGCGTGCAGGGCTCCCAACTCGCGAGCGAACGCTCTCCAAGGGAACCGGCCGGCGCATCCGAGCGCCGGCCGGAAGCCTGGGAGGCTACTTCACGTATTGCAGCATCGGCTCTGTGTTAGCGTCGAGCACTTCCTTGGTCAGCACCAGGGTCGGAACGGCGATGTCGGCCGGGACGCTTTCCCCGGCGATGGCCTTCTTCACGTTCTCGACGGCCTGCTTTCCCACAAGATAGGGAAGCTGCGCGACGGAGGCGTTGAGGCGGCCATCCT
>JAEUMA010000515.1 GCA_016793565.1 Rhizobiaceae bacterium | reverse complement strand
GGATCAGCGCCTTGGTGTCGTCGTAACCGGATTGCGGCGTGTCGGTAACGTCGTCCGGCGCGTTGCGGTCCATCATGACCTTGCCGGCGATGTTCAGCATGTCGCGGTCGTGCGACTCGGCGAAAAAGGCTTCCGCCGATTCCTTGTGCACCGAGCAGTAGGCGACCACGGTCGTAGTGCCGAAGCGGATCATCTCGTCCACGAACAGCCGCGCGATGCGCCGGCCATACTGCGCGTCGCGGAATTTTGCCTCCTCAGGAAATGTGTATTTGTTCAGCCATCCCAGCAATTCCGCGCCGTAGGAGGCGATCACCTGCATTTGCGGCATGTGAGCGTGGCAGTCGACAAAGCCAGGCAGGAGCAGATGTGGCCGGTGGTCGATGATTTTCGCGTCTCCCGCCTGCGCCTTGACCTCCGCAAAACTGCCCGCCGCGACGATCTTTCCGTGGCGCACCAGGACGGCGCCGTCTTCGTCGTGGGCGTAGGCGGCAACGTCATCGAGGCTTTTCGGCCAGCGGTGGAAGGAAAGCGTGCGCCCGCGCAATAGGGTCGCGGTCATGCGGCACCTGCGGTGATGAACGGAACGCGGTCCCCCTCACCTGGCTCGCTACGCGAGCCATCCTCTCCCCAAGGGGAGAGGGAGCGTGGCGGCAATCTCGGTGCCCTCTTCTCCCCACCGGGGACAAGGTGGCCGACCCGGAGGGGGAGGCCGGATGAGGAGGCATCTGGCAGACGCAACTCTCGATGCATCACTGTCACTCCACGCCTTGGTACCAAGCCACCAGCAGCGCACGCTCCTGGTCGGTAATCTGCGTGACGTTGCCAGGCGGCATGGCATGGCTTCGTCCCGCCTGCAGATAGATCTGCTGCGCGTGCTCGCCGATCTCGGCGTCCGTTTCCAGCACGACGCCCTTCGGCGCATGGTAGATGCCCTCGTAGGACGGCTCCGTCGCATGGCACATGGCGCAACGTCCCAATACCGTGTCGCGCACCGCCGGGAAATGCGCGGAAGCCACCATGGCCTGAGCTTGGGCCGAGACCACCGGCTGCGCTTCGCCCGTCAGTACCTTGGGTACGGTCGACAGCCAGATGATGACGATGAACAGGATCGCGGCGGCGAGCCACGTCCAAGTCGGGTTGCCCTTCCGTGCGTGCGTAGTGTTGAAATAGTGCCGGATGAGCACGCCGATGAGGAACACCAGCGAGGCGATGATCCAGTTGTAGCGGGTGCCGAACGCCAGCGGGTAGTGGTTCGACAGCATCAGGAACAGCACCGGCAGCGTCAGGTAGTTGTTGTGCAGCGACCGCGTCTTGGCGATCTTGCCGTATTTGGGGTCCGGCCTGCGGCCGGCGATCAGGTCGGCCACCACGATCTTCTGGTTCGGAATGATGATCAGGAACACGTTGGCCGACATGATCGTAGCGGTGATCGCGCCGAGATGCAGGAAGGCAGCGCGGCCGGTGAAGAGATGCGTCAGCCCCCAGGCCAGCACGACCAGGATCACGAACAGCACCAGCATCAGCGCCGTGTCGTTCTTGCCCAGCGGCGAGCGGCATAGCTGGTCGTAGAGCAGCCAGCCGAGCGCGATCAAAGCCAGCGAGATACCGATCGCGACCGGGGCGGAAACGTCCAGCACGTTGCGGTCGATCAGGAACAGGTCGGCGCCGGCGTAGTAGACTACGCAGAGCAGCGCGAAGCCGGTCATCCAGGTGGCGTAGGATTCCCATTTGAACCATGTGAGATGGTCGGGCATCTCCGCCGGAGCCACCAGGTACTTCTGGATATGGTAGAAGCCGCCGCCGTGGACCTGCCATTCCTCGCCATGCGCGCCGACCGGCAGGCCGGGCCGCTGCCTGAGTCCGAGGTCGAGCGCCACGAAATAGAACGACGAGCCGATCCAGGCAATGCCGGTCACCACATGCGACCAGCGCACGGCGAAACTAAGCCAGTCCCAGAAGATCGCGAAGTCGGTCACGGTTCTGCCCTCGTCGCCCGTTTCCGACTTTAAGGCCTTCGCCTCAAACGAAAAGCCACGGTGCCGCCTATGACTTTCAAAAAAACCTAGAAAATTCTATTGCTGTCTTTTCATAAGACCCAGCATCCCAACACGGCGGACCATGGCCTATCTCGACAATATCGCCGTCTTCGTCCGCGTCGTCGAACTCGGCAACCTCTCTGCCGCCGGCAGGGACATGCGCATTTCGCCGGCCGTCGCCTCCAACCGCATCAAGGAACTGGAAAAGCATCTCGGCGTGCGGCTGTTCAACCGCACGACGCGCCAATTGATGCCGACCGAGCACGGCCGAGTTTTCTACGGCGGCGCCAAGAACGTGCTGGAAGCGATCGTGGAAGCCGAGGCGGCGATATCCGCCCTGTCCGGTCAGCCGCGCGGCACCATCCGCGTGACCGCGCCGCTGGGCCTGGGGCGGCGCTTCGTCGCCTCCGGCATTCCGGAGTTCCATGACCGCTATCCCGACATCGAGGTCCGGCTGCGCCTTTCGGACCACAATGTGGACATGATGAAGGAGGGCATCGACGTCGCCTTCCGTCTCGGCCTGATCGAGGACTCCAGCCTGCGCATGCGCGGCATCATGGAATGCGAGCGCGTGCTCGTCGCGTCGCCGAAATATCTGGAAGCGCGCGGCGAGCCGACCGAGCCGCACCAGCTTGTGACCGCCCGCCACGACTGCCTGATGCTGCGCTATCCCGGCGTGCGCGAACACGCCTGGACCCTGCGCACGCCAAAAGGGCAGGAGAAGCTGGAGGTGCACGGGCCCTTCGATTCCGACGACGGCGACGTGCTGACCGGCTGGGCGCTGGCGGGCCGCGGCATCGTCAACAAGCCGCGTTTCGAGGTCGAGCCCTTCATTCGCGATCGCCGCCTCAAGGTTATCCTCGCCGACACTCCGCCGACCCCGGTCCAGCTGGCCGCCGTCTATCCGCACAAGAAGCTGCAGGATCCGAAGGTGCGGCTGCTGCTCGATTTCATGGCCGAGCGCTGCGAACGGCTGATCCGCGACGTGATGGCCGGTCGCTGAGAACTGGAGTGCCGGGCGCTTATCGTGAGCTCCAGGAAGTTCCTGGAGCCGCATCGAGGAGTAGCGGACCGCCGTTCGACCGGCAGGCTAGAGCAGACTTATGGGAAGCGCCTTGTTGACCGCGGCGCGGGCGGCGGCGATAGCCCTGTCGATGAATTTCTGTGCCTGCACGAGAAGAATCTGATTGGTGTTGGCGATACCCATGATCAGCAACAGGCGCGCGTTCTGGATGAAGATCTTGGCGTCAGACTTGGATATGCCGTCCTTGGGACCGAGCGCGACGCCTGCGGCGATATCCAGCAGCGACTGCGCATAGGCGCGCACGAAGATCGGGGCCGACTTTCGAATCTTAACCCACGTCTCGCCACCAATCTCGGCGGCGGCGTTGAGGATTTCGCGGGCAACGGCGTCTAAGCTCATGGCTCCCTCCCCCTGAAGCGCTTCTAAGAAACCGGCTTGTTGGCGACAAAGGTCAGGATCGCGGCCATAATCGCCGCCTGTAGCGTGCCGCCCTGCGCCTTCGCCTCCGGTCTGTTCAGCACTCCGCCGGTCTGGTGCGCATATTCCAGCTGGTTGGCGTAGAGCCGGACCCCATAGAGCTGGAACTCGCGGCAATCCAGCTTTAGATAATCCTCGGGCAGCGAGGTGCGGCTGGTGGGCTGTCCAGCAAAAGCCGCAAGTTCTCGGTCGGTCGCGCAAGGGACGCTGCCGCGAGTGAGTCTCGCGCGCTCGATCAGCCTGTCCAATACGTTATACGTGGTCGCGTAGTAGGCAACGGTTTCCTCGGAGGCGAAAGATCGCTCGCTGCCTCCCGACTCGGCCGCCGCCAGAAATCGCGCGGTCTCCTCCGAGAGCTTGTTGAGCGACTGGTCGAAGGTCGCGTCGTATGGCGCCACAAGCGAGGCGCAAGCCGAAAACAACGCGATCGGCAGCAGCAGACCAAGCCGCGCCCCTGCCCATATCGTCGCCATCGGCGCCCCCATAACCGAGAGGTCCGACCCTATCAAATTCTTCCTATGGTTGCAACAATCACAACCTCAAGAAGAAAATTCCAGAACCGCCGCCATGATCTCCGCAGCGGCCAGCGCGGCTATGACCGGCGGCCGCTTGTCACGCACGGCATCGCCGCCGATCGGTGAAACCAGCCGTGAAAAGGCATCCTCGCTGCCGCCAGCCGTGTTCAGATACCAGCTGCGGAAGGTCGCCCTCTTCGTCTTCGAGCCTATCATGCCGACATAGGCCGCGTCGCAGCGCCCCAGCGCCTCGGCCACGATCAGGAAGTCAAGCGCATGGTCATGTGTCAGCACGACGAACGCCGAGCCTGCCGGCGCGTCGCGCACAGCCTGCTCCGGCACGGCCGTGAGCAATGTCTCGACGCCCGCCGGCATGCCTGCCAGCGCCTCGGCACGCGTTTCCACCACCGTAACCCGCAGCGGAAGCAGCCCGAACGCCGCGGCCAGCGCCTGCCCGACATGGCCGCCGCCGAACACATAGACGTGCGGCCGTCTCGCATCCTCCGTCCGCGCGGCTTCGACGAGTTCGCCACGCAGGGCACAGTCCACCATCCGCACCATAAGTTCCACCCGGCCCCCGCAGCACTGGCCGATCTCCGGCCCCAGCGGAATGTCGAGGATGCGCGCCTTCCATCGAGAGGGTCGATCGGCGGTGCCGATCGGGGCGAGATCGGCCGAGGCCGTACTCGACTCTCCGCCGGACCCCTCGCCCTTATGCAAGACCGCCTCTCGATTCCGCTGGGTCAGCTTGCGCTCTTCGGAAACGGTGCGCGCATCGCCCAGCATTTTGCGCGCCTCATCTATCGCCATGTATTCGAGCTGACCGCCGCCGATGGTGCCGAAGGTCGCTTTCGGCGCAACCAGCATCCAGGCGCCCTTCTCCCGGGGGGTAGAGCCTTTTGCCTGCGCGACCTCGATCAGCGCGACCACCGGCTCGGTATCGAGGAAGGACTGGAGCGCGGCGACGAGCGCAGTCATCGGAGGACCGGTGGCGTTTCGCCACGAGAGGTGCGAGGCAGTGCCATAGGCTGAGTATACTCTTGTGCTCGCAATCGCCCAAACAATGGAAACAGGCTGCTGCGCCGCCGTCAGCCGGCCTGATTTCCTGCCCTCAGCCGCTCGATCGCCATCAATACCCGCTCCGGCGTGGCCGGAGCATCGAGGCGGGGGCAGACGCGATAATCCGCCACGCTGGCCACCGCATCCGACAGCGCGTGCAGCACCGACATCCCGAGCATGAAGGGCGGTTCGCCGACAGCCTTGGAGCGATGCACCGTGGCCTCGCGGTTCTCGCTCCAGTCCGCGAGAGTGACGTTAAACACCTTGGGCCGGTCGGAGGCGAGCGGGATCTTGTAGGTCGACGGCGCATGCGTGCGCAGACGGCCCTTGTCGTCCCACCACAATTCCTCGGTCGTCAGCCAGCCCATGCCCTGGACGAAGGCGCCTTCCACCTGGCCGAGATCGATCGCCCTGTTCAGCGACCGCCCCGTCTCGTGCAGGATGTCGACCTGCTCCACCATGTATTCGCCGGTAAGC
Source organism: Rhizobiaceae bacterium (assembly GCA_016793565.1). Taxonomy (GTDB): domain Bacteria; phylum Pseudomonadota; class Alphaproteobacteria; order Rhizobiales; family Rhizobiaceae; genus JAEUMA01. Next base: position 3,755 of record JAEUMA010000515.1, on the reverse strand, counting down.
GTGTCGACGGAAACCTCCGCGCAGGCCGCGCCATACGCGAAGTAATAGAACGGATGGCCCTCGCCCTTGTCCCTGTCCCAGTGGATCTTCGGCGTCTTGTAGAAGCCGGCGGCCGAAAGCTGGATGCGTCCGACATAGGCCTGTCTGGCCAGTTCGGGAAAGGGAATCTCCTGGTTGCCGACACGAACCCGGTTGGGCAGGAACACCACCTGGTCGACCGGTACCTGGTATTTCTCCGCCGCGAAGTCGGTGAGGCGGTCACGGATCTGGCGCGCGGCGTTCTGCGCCGCCATGCCGTTCAGGTCCGTGCCGGAGGAAGCCGCGGTGGCGGAGGTGTTGGGCACCTTCCCGGTTGTGGTGGCGGTGATCTTCACCTGGTCGATATCGATCTGGAACTCCTCGGCCACGACCTGCGCGACCTTGACGTAGAGCCCTTGCCCCATCTCGGTCCCGCCGTGGTTCAGATGCACCGAACCGTCGGCGTAGACATGCACCAGCGCCCCTGCCTGGTTGAAATGCGTCGCAGTGAACGAGATGCCGAACTTCACGGGTGTCAGCGCCAGCCCGCGCTTCACCCAGCGGCTGTTGGCGTTGAACGCCGCGATCTGCCGCCGCCGGCGGGAATATTCCGCGCTTTCCTCCAGCTCCGCCACGATGCGGTGGACGATGTTGTCCTCCACCGTCTGGTGGTAGGGCGTCACGTTGCGGTCTTTTGTGCCGTAGAAGTTGCGCTTGCGCACTTCGAGTGGATCCTTGCCGGTGGCGAAGGCCACCTCGTCAATCACCCGTTCGGCGCCGACCATGCCCTGTGGCCCGCCGAAACCGCGGAACGCCGTGTTGGACACCGTGTTGGTGTACAGCGGTGCCGAGCGCGCATGCACCTCCGGATAGTAGTACGCGTTGTCGCAGTGGAACAGCGCCCGGTCGGTGACCGGTCCGGATAGGTCCGACGAGAAACCGCAGCGCGCGGCGTAGACATAATCGACACCGAGGATCGTACCCTCGTCGTCGAACCCTACCTCGTAGGCGATGACGAAGTCGTGTCGTTTGCCTGTGGCGGTCATATCGTCGTCGCGGTCGGGCCGGATCTTCACCGCGCGACCGAGCTTCTTGGCGGCGATGGCGGCGAGCGCGGCGAACTGGTTGCCCTGCGTCTCCTTGCCGCCGAAGCCGCCGCCCATGCGCCGGATCTCGACCGTGACCGCGTGGCTCGGCACGCCGAGCGCGTGCGCCACCATGTGCTGCACCTCGCTCGGATGCTGCGTCGAGGAATAGACGGTGACGTCCTGGTCCTCACCCGGCACGGCCATGGCAATGTGGCCTTCGAGATAAAAATGCTCCTGGCCACCCACCCGCATCGTGCCGGCTAGCCGGCGTGGTGCCTTGTCGATCGCCGAACGGGCGTCGCCGCGCCTCAGCGTCAAGGGCGGCGTCACCAGCCTGTCGTTCAGCGGGTCGAGGCCGCCGATGTCGGTCACGAAAGGCAGTTCGTCATAGTCGATCTTCGCCAGCCGGCAGGCGCGGCGCGCCTCCTCGCGGGTCCGCGCGATGACGCAGAAGACGGGCTGGCCGTGGAACTGCACCCTGTCGGTGGCAAGCACCGGCTCGTCGTGCCGGCCGGTGGGCGAGATATCGTTCTCGCCGGGCACATCATGGCCGGTCAGCACGTCCACGACGCCGGGTGCGGCCCGCACCGCCGCGAGGTCCATGCCGCGGATCACGCCATGCGCGACCGCCGAAAGACCGAGACAGCCGTGCAGGGTCCCGGCCGGCTCCGGCATGTCGTCGATATAGATCGCCTCGCCGGTGACGTGCTTGTGCGCGGAATCATGCCGCCGGTCGGTATGCACGGCGCCGACGATCGTCTGGGCCTTGAGGTTCGGACGGGCGTGCTTGTTCATGGCGGTTCCGCTCGGTCAGGCCAGCATCGCAATGTCCGGCTTCACCGGCATCGGGAAGTACCGGAAATAGGGCGCGGCTTCCTTGAGCACCCGCGTCACCGCGGGCCGGCGCATCAGCCTGTCGAGATAGGCCGCTGCATGGGGAAACTCGACGCCGATGGGCTCGACGGTGTTGGCGTAGAACAGCCCCGGCTCGGCCGCACAGTCCGCCATGGTGAAATCCTCGCCCGCAGCCCAGGGTCCCGTCGAGAGTTGCCGGTCGATAACCGCGTAGGCGGCGCGCAATTGCGCCCGCGCCTGCTCGACGCCGAACGCATCGCTTGAGGGTTCCGGCCGCAGGCGGTCCGTGACGATCTTCTGCATCGGAACCTCGACCTGGAAGTCGTAGAACCTGTCCCAATAGCGCACCGCAAGGGCTGCGCGCGTATCGGTCGGCAGCAGGCGCGGCGCCTGCGGAAAGCGCTGATCGAGATATTCGATGATGACGCTGGTCTCGCCGATCGGCTCGCCTTGCTCGTCCACCAGCACCGGGATCTGCCCCATGGGCGATAGCCGGCGGAACCTACTCATTTCTTCTGGATCGCCGAGGTCGACGATCACCGGTTCGAAGGCGATATCCTTCTCGTAGAGCGCGATCAGCACCTTGTGGCAGAAGGACGCGAGCGGGTGGAAGAAGAACTGCATGGCCTTAGGCGATCTCGCGACGCCGCACAGTGATCGGCGCCCTCGTCCCGGTGGTTTCCAGATAGAAACGCATCAGGAGGTTGCGACCTGCCAACGCGCGGTACTGCGCCGTCGCACGCATATCGGTAAGCGGCTGGAAATCATCGGAATAAGCATCCAACGCCGCTTCGACCGAAGCCTCGTTCCAAGTTTGGCGGATCAGCGCTTGCTCCACCGTTTGCGCCCGTTTCGGTGTGGCCGCCATCCCGCCATAGGCGATGCGGATGTCTGCCACCGTGCCGTCGGCGCCTGTTTTCAACCAGAAGGCGCCGAGCGTCGCGGTGATGTCCTCGTCGCGCCGTTTCGTTACCTTATAGACGGCAAACTTCTCGTCCTTTTCCGGCACCGGCACATGCACGGCCTCGACGAACTCGCCCGGCCGGCGGTCCTGCTTCCCATAGGCTATGAAGAACTCCTCAAGCGGAATCGTTCGCCGGTTCGAGCCGCCTCGCAGCGTCAGGCTGCTGCCGAGCGCGATGAGCGGTGGAGGCATGTCGCCGATCGGCGAACCGTTGGCGATGTTCCCGCCGATCGTTCCCATATTGCGCACCTGTTCGCCGCCGATGCGCTCGATCAGCGGCCCGAAGGCGGGGATGCGGCCGGCCAGCGCCTCGATCGCCTCGGTATAGGTCACGCCGGCGCCGATGGTGATCACGCCGTCGGCTTCCGAAACGGTCTTCATTTCGTCCAACCCGCCGATGAACACTGCCGGCGCGATCTGGCGCATGAACTTCGTGACCCACAAGCCGACATCGGTGGAGCCTGCCACGACGGTCGCCTTGGGCTCGGACTGAAGCATGTCGGCGAGGTCGTCCACGCTCGCCGGCACCACCATCAGCCCGGCGCCCGAACCGATCTCCACCCGTGCCCCGTCTTCCAGCGCCTTGAGCCTCGCCGTGATTGCCTTCCGTTCGAGGGAAAGCGGATCCTTCGCAGCCTGGCCGTAGGTTGAGATGGCTCGCGCGGCGCGCACGATCGCCTCATAGCCCGTGCAGCGGCAGAGATTGCCCTGCAGCGCCCGCTCGATCTCGCCGTCACCGGGATCGGGCGAGCGCATCCACAGCGCGTAGAGAGACATCACGAAGCCGGGCGTGCAGAACCCGCACTGCGAGCCGTCGAAGTCGACCATCG
>JAEUMA010000489.1 GCA_016793565.1 Rhizobiaceae bacterium | reverse complement strand
CGGTATCGATCGAGACGGAGAAGCCGCTGTTCCTGTCGCGCGTGATCAGCTCGCTCGACAATCTCGACATAGCCGCGGCGGCCATGACCGAGGTTGGTGGCAAGGCGACGCCTGGCTGCGTGCTTGCGCTCGACCCGACGCAGACCGGCGTCACGCTTTCTGGCGGGACGAAGATCTTGGCGCCCGATTGCTCGGTTTCTTCGAACAACACCATCACCGTGCCCTGCGGTACTTACATCAAGGCGATCGGCGTGAACTACAATTCGGCGACCGCGCCGAGCGCGCCATGCGGCGGCATTACCAACAAGGACGGCGGCGCGGCCGTCATAGCCAAGCAGGAGACAGCCGACCCGCTCAAGGACAATGCCGACGTGGCGAGCGCGGTCGCCAGGATCGCAACGGTCGGGACGATGGCTGCGCCCACAATCAGCTCGGTCAGCACAGGTACCAACATCGACTTTGCGTGGAACACCTCGTCCACGCAATCGGCCGCGGCGTCGGTTCCCGGTTGTTCGGCATCCTGGGACAGCGGGAACAAGATATGGACGCTGACGTGCTCCGGGAAGAGCAGCTACAATTTCGGAAATATCACCACCGGCGGCGGTATCACGGTCAAGTTCAACGTGAGCGGATCTTCCGCCGCCATCTATAATTTCTCCGGCAGCATCAACATGACCGGAACGGCCATCACGTTCGGGCCGGGGACCTACAACATCGCCAAGGGGCTGATCACCGGCGGCGGCACGACGACCACCTTTGGCGCCGGCACGTTCAACATCGGCAAGAGCGACACTTCCTGCAACGGCTCCACCTACAGCATCTGCCACACCGGCACGACGCTGACCTTTGGCGGACCCAGCACCTTCGTCCTGCCCGGGGGCTTCTTGAACAAGGGCGGCTCGACGCTGACCTTCGGGGCGGGCAACACCAACAGCTACAAGATCGGGCCATCCAGCGGCGGCAATGCGATCGAGCTCGGCGGCGGCTCGAAGACCTACATGTACGACGCGCTGGGCGCGTCCAGCGCTTTTGAGATCAAAGGCCACATCAACGGGGCCGGCGGTGGCGGCAGCTGTCTGATGATCCCGGCGGCCGCGCAGCACGACATCGACGGCAATTTCATCGCTTCGGGCGCTATCGTGATGGGAGCCGGAGTCTACACCGTCAACGGCTACTTCGCGCTCGGAGCCAATGGCGGTGGCAGCGCCGCATGTCCGACGGACACTGTCAGCGTGAAGGCCGTTGGCGTAACGTTGGTGCTTTCCGGCAAGAACGTGCCCAGCGGCGGCAGCTGCAGCGGCTACGCCTTCTGCGTTGCGGCCGGTTATTCGAACATCCAGTTCGAGGCGCCTCAGGCGGGCTCGACCGCCAAGATGGCGGTGATCGGGCCGACCAGCACCATCACGGCCGGCGCGACCTTTGCTGAGGGTGGCTCCAACGCCCTGATCTCCGGCACGTTCTATTTCCCCAAGGGTCCTATCACGATGAGTGGCGGCTCGAGCACCTTCGGCACAAAGACGGCCGGCGATGGACGCTGCCTGCAGCTGATCGGTTCGCGCATCACGCTTTCCGGCGGCACTTCGGCGACGTCTGAATGTATCGCCGCCAGCGGCGCCACCGGCAGCGACAAGGTCTCGTTGATCCAATGATCATGCGCGATCGACCGGGCCGGATGGGCTGGATGTGCAGCCCCCTACGCGCCGCGGCGCGGTTTTGCCAGGACAAGGCTGGCGTATCGACCGTCGAGTTCGCGATGGTCACGCCGGTCATCCTGCTGATCATGGCGGGCACCCTCGATCTCGGCCGCGCCCTGATGACGCGTTTCGAGGTGACCTCGGCGGTGTCGGCCAGCACCAACTACGCGCTATTGAACGCCGACCGGGTGAACTCCAAGTCCGGAAGCGCGCTGGCCACCGAGATCGCCACCGTGGCGGCGAGCAGCCTGCAGTCCAACCAGGGTGACATCACCGTCGTGATCAACAATGGCTCGTCGGTGAACGTCAACAACGGCACGCCGCAGCCCTCCGGCACCGCTGCCAATGCGGACAGCTGCTATTGCCCGACGATGAGCGGCTATTCGGTCACCTGGGGCAGCACGAAGACCTGTGGATCGGCCTGTAGCGGCGGCGGCTTGGCGGGCAAGTTCGTGACGATTACCGCCAGCAAGCCATACACGCCAATGTTCACCGGCTACGGCATCGTTGAAGCCGACGCCATCACCGTCAGGGCGATCGTTCAGCCGCAATGATGCTGTCGCTGGCCTCCCGCTTTCGTCGAGACCGGGCCGGCACGTCAGCCGTCGAGTTCGCGATTCTAGCGGGGCCGCTCGCGCTTCTGCTTTTCGGCTCGCTCGAATTCGGGCGCCTCTACTGGACCAGGCAAGCGCTGCAGGAAACGGCCATCGCCGGCGCGCGGTGCATGGGCGTGAAACAATCGAATTGCGCGACCAACGGCGTCTACAGCTCCGCCCTCGCCAAGAAGTTCATCAAGGACATTGCCGAAGAGCGCGGGCTGACGCTGACCGATTCGGATGTGATCCTGGCGCCTAATACCAGCTGCTCCGGTCTATCTGGGTTCTCCAGCGTCACCATCAACTATACCTTCGACACACCGCTGCCCTCGGTGATCGCAGCTCTTGCTGACGGCATGGCGCTCACCGCATCGGCCTGCTTCCCCAATCAAAGCATTTGACAGTCCGTCACGCTTGAAGCGCCGTGCATAGGCTGACAAAGTCTGCTCTTCCGCGCACGGGCAGACGCATCTTATGAGTGAAAGGACGGAGAGCGAAAGGCGCAGGGCCGGCAGGTTCGAAGCCCGGCTGCGCACGGCGCGTCTGGGCTCCGGCCTCGTGCTGACCGCCTTCGTCGCCCTGCATCTGGCCAACCACGCCGTGCTGCTGATCTCGCTCGAAGACGGCGAGGCGATGCGACGCTGGTTTCTGGCGCTCTGGCGAAACCCCGTCGGGACGGTGCTGCTCTACGGTTCCGCGCTCGTGCATTTCGCGCTCACCATGCAGGTGGTCTATCGCCGCCGCACCTTGCTGATGCCTGCCCGGGAAGCTTTCCAGATAGGGCTTGGCCTCGCGATCCCGCTGCTTTTGGCCGAGCACGTTCTCGGCACCCGTGTCTATCATGCCTTGAGCGGCGTGCCCGACACCTACGACTTCGTGGCGCGCGCGCTCTGGGTCTATTCGCCGTGGACGGGCGCGCGGCAGTCCTTTGCGACCCTGGTCGTATGGGGACACGCCTGCCTTGGCCTCTATTTCTGGCTGCGCTACCGTCCGTGGTTCGGCCGCTGGGCACCCTGGTTGCTCATCCTGGCCGTGCTGCTGCCGGTGCTGGCCCTGCTCGGCTTCGTCGACGCCGGCCGCGAGGCGGCGCTGACCGACCCCGTTCCGTCCGGCGTGGACGCGGCCGTTATTGCGCAGGCGCTCGCCACCAAGGACGCGCTGCTGCGGATGGTCTACGCGACATTCGCCACGATTTTCGCAGCCGTGTTGATAGCCCGCGCCTTGCGCATACGGCGCGAGCGCGGTCAGCTCATCGAGGTGCGTTATGCCGACGGGCGCGCCGTGCGCGTGGCGCGCGGACACAGCGTGCTGGAAGCGAGCCGGATCGGCGGCATACCGCACAACGCGGTATGCGGCGGCAAGGGCCGCTGCTCGACCTGCCGGGTGAGGATCACCGCGGGCCTCGACCGTCTGCCGGTTCCGAATGCCGTCGAGGCGGCCACGCTGGAGCGCATCGGCGCGGAGCCGGACGTTCGGCTGGCCTGCCAGTTGCGGCCGGTCGCCAATGTCAGCGTCACGCCGATCCTGGCCGCCGACCGGCGACGAGCCGGAGTGGGCGTGCTGCCGTCGACGCCCGGCCGGGAGCAAGACGTCGCCGTCCTCTTCTGCGACATACGCGGCTTCACCTCGCTGTCCGACCGACGCCTGCCCTTCGACGTGGTGTTCCTGCTCAACCGCTATTTCTCGCTGGTAGGCACGGCTGTCGAACGCGCGGGCGGCCGTCTCGACAAGTTCGTCGGCGACGGCGCGATGGCCATATTCGGGCTCGACGTCACCCGTGAGGAGGCCTGCCGGCAGGCCGGCGTCGCCGCCGAAGGCATCATCACCGGGCTCGACACGATGAGCCGCGAACTGGAGGGCGAGCTGCCCGGCCCGCTGCGGGTCGCCATCGGCATCCATGCCGGCCGCGCCATCGTCGGCTCCATGGGCTACGGCGGGGTGATGAACGTGACGGCGATCGGCGACACCGTCAACACCGCCAGCCGCCTGGAGGCCGTGGCCAAGGAATTCGACGCGGCGATCGTCATTTCCGAGCGCGCGGCCTCCGCCTCGAATTTCGACTTCTCGTCTTACGAACTGCGCCGCGTCGACATTCGCGGCGTTCGCCAGCCGGTTGACGTGCGCGTGGTGCTTCCGGGCGCCCCCCTGCCTGCCGCTTCGGTCGGCGAGGCGGCGGCCTGATCTCGCTCAGGTCAGGCCGCGCTTGACCATCATCGCTTCCGGCGAAGGCATCTTGCCGCGGAAGGCCATATAGAGCTCTTCGGGGTCGCGCGAGCCGCCGGCGGCGTAGATGTTGCGGCGCAGCTTTTCCGCCATCGCCGGATCGAAGACGTCGCCCGTTTCCTCGAAGGCCGAGAAGGCGTCGGCGTCGAGCACTTCCGACCACAGGTAGGAATAGTAGCCGGCGGAATAGCCGTCGCCGGAAAAGACGTGCAGGAAATGCGGGGTGCGGTGCCGCATCGGGATCGCCTGGGGCATATGCAGGCGCTCCAACGTGGCGGCCTCGAACGCCAGCGGGTCGGACGGCGCGTCGGGCCGGTCGTGATAGGCCATGTCGACCAGCGCCGACGCCGCGAACTCGACAGTGGCGAAGCCGGCGCCGAAGGTGCGCGCCGCCAGCATCTTGTCGAGCAGATCCTTCGGCATTGGCTGGCCCGTGCGGCTGTGCAGGGCGTGCTTCTCCAAGATCTGCGGAACGGTCAGCCAGTGTTCGTAGAGCTGCGAGGGCAGTTCCACGAAGTCGCGGCTGACCGACGTGCCGGAAATCGAAGGCCACGTCACGTCGGTGAGCAGGCCATGCAGTGCGTGGCCGAATTCGTGGAACAACGTGCGTGCCTCGTCGAGCGATAGCAGCGCGGGCTGGCCCGGCGCAGGCCTGGCGAAATTCATGATGTTGTATATGACGGGCGACGAACCCTCGCCGAGGCCGTAGCCGGATCGCAGCGCGCTCATCCAGGCGCCGGAGCGCTTCGACGGACGCGCGAAATAATCCGCGAGGAACAGGCCGCGCTCGCTGCCGTCGGCGTTGCGCACCTTGAACACGCGCACGTCGTCGTGCCAGGCGGGTATGCCGGCCACCTCCTCGAAGGTGATGCCGAACAGCCGCGTCGCCACGTCGAAGCAGGCCTCGATGATGCGGTCCAGCTGCAGGTAGGGCTTCAGCTCCGCCTCGTCGAAGGCGAATTTTTCGGCGCGCAACCGTTCCTGCCAGAAGCGCCAGTCCCAGCCGGCGATCGGCTCGTTGGAGCCGGCCTCCGCAGCCAGCCGCTGCAGCTCCGCACTGTCGGCCGCCGCCTTCTCGCGCGCCTTATCCCAGACGGGCTCCAGAAGGCCGAGCACGGCCTTCGGCGTCTTGGCCATGGTGTCGTCCAGCTTCAGCTCGGCATAGCTGCCATACCCCAGCAGCCGTGCCTTCTCGGCGCGAAGAGCCAGGATGTCGCGCACGACCGCGGTGTTGTCGGTCTCACCGCCGTTCTGCCCGCGCATGGTGAAGGCGCGGAAGACCTGCTCGCGCAGGTCGCGCCGCTCCGAGAAGCTCAGGAACGGCTCGTAGATTGAGCGCGACAGCGTGACGGCGAAACGACCGGGATGGCCGCGGCTTTCGGCCGCCTCCGCCATGGCGGAACGAAGGAAGTCCGGCAGGCCGGCGAGATCGCCGGCATCGAGATAGAGCGCCCAGGAACGTTCGTCCGCAAGCACGTTCTGGCCGAAGCGGGCGCCGAGCAAGGCAAGCTCCTCGTTGATCGCGGCGAGCCTCGCCTTGCCGGCATCGTCCAGCCGCGCGCCCGCCCGCACAAATCCCTTCCACGTCTTTTCCAGGACCCGCGCCGTCTCTGCGTCGCAGCCCAGTTCCGCTCGTCGCCGGTAGAGATCGTCGATACGAGCGAACAGCTTCGGGTTCATCGAGATGGATGACCAATGACGCGCCATTTTCGGCGCCATGTCGCGTTCCATCGCTTGGATGGCATCGTTCGTGTGTGCGCCGGCGCGGCACCAGAAGATCGCGGAAGCCCGGTCGAGCGCTTCGCCGGACAGTTCCAGCGCCTGCAGCACATTCGTCACGCTCGGCTCGGCCCGGCTGTCGGCTATGGCCGTGATTTCGGCAGCATGCGCGGCGATCGCGGCGTCGAGGACGGGAGCGAAATCAGCATCGCAGAAGGCCGTGAAGTCCGCCAGGCCGAGTTGGCCGTTCCAGCGGGCGAGCGGGTGCGTCGACAGGTCCGGAGCGGCGTTTGCGGTCATCGAGTGCCTCGGTAGGAAGGGCCGGTCGGGCTCAGATAGGCGTGGCCGGCACCGCGTGCAACCGCCTTGACGGGCACAAGGTCCATTAGTATGTATCGCATATAATAAGGGTGGCTTATTAATGTCCCGCCAGCTCGATCAGGACAGTTTCGGGTTTCTCGTCAACGACGTCGCGCGCATGGTGCGCGCCGAGGTGGACCGCCGCACCGCGGAGGCCGGGCTCGGCCTCACGCAGGGCGAGGGCCGGGCCTTGATCCATGCGAAGCGAGCGGGACCGGTGCGCCAGAACTTGCTGGCCGAGCGGCTGGGCGTGGAGGCGATGACGCTTTCGGGCACGCTCGACCGGCTCGAAGCCAAGGGCCTCGTCGAGCGCCGGGCCGACCCCGCGGATCGACGCGCGAAGCTGGTGCATCTCACCGACGCCGGCGAGGAGATGATCGGCTCTGTGGCGGAGATTGGGGCAGCGATCAGAGAGGATGCGTCTTGCGGGCTCGATCCCGCCGACTGGACCCGGTTCCTGCTGACGTTGAAGCGCGTGCGGGACAACCTGACGGCGCAGCGCGCCGAACAAGGCGTGGCAGCATGAACGTCCATTCCGAGGTCGTCACCCGGCCGCCGCTGATGAGCGAGCGCCGGGTGTCGCTGATCGGCGCGCTGATGGTTGCCGTGGGGCCGGTGTCGATGGCGCTGTTCACGCCGGCGATGCCCGAGATCGTGCACGCCTTCGGCACGACGGAGGCGGCGGTCAAGCTGACCCTGTCGCTGTACTTCGCCGGCTTCGCATTCGCCCAACTCGTATGCGGGCCGCTTTCTGACGGTTTCGGCCGGCGGCCGGTGACCATCGCCTTCATGGCTATCTTCCTCGCCGCCAGCGTGATGGCGCTACTGGCGCCGAACATCCATGTTCTGATCGCCGCGCGCTTCCTGCAGGGTGTGGGCGCCGCGGTCGGCTTGTCCGTGTCGCGGGCGCTGGTGCGCGATCTGTTCACGCACGAAAGCTCGGCGCGCATTCTCAACCTCATTGGCATCATCCTGGCGATCGGCCCGGCGGTTTCGCCGACGCTCGGCGGCGTCACCATGGAGCTGTTCGGCTGGCACTCCGTGTTCGTCCTGATGCTGGCCATGGGTCTGGCGGTCATGCTGACCGCCGTCTTCGCCATGAAGGAAACCATCATCCGCGACCTCGGCCGCATCAGGCCCGCTGCGCTGATCAGGTCCTACGGGTCGCTGCTTACCAGCCCCTACTTCATGTTTTCCAGCTTGGTGGTCGCGGGTACGGCAGGGGCGATCTACGCACAGGCGACCGTGCTTCCCTTCGTGCTCATCGGCCGGGTCGGTCTGACGCCGACGCAGTTCGGCATCGGCATGCTCGCGCAGACCTTGAGCTATCTCGCCGGATCGCTGGTGGCGAGACGGCTGATGGGACGCGTCGGCGCTTTCGCCCTGGTGCCTGTCGGCCTGGTTTTCGTCGGGATCGGCGCTACGGCGATGGGCGTCTCGCTGCGCACCATCGAGCCGAGCTACCTGTCGGTGATGGGGCCGGTGGCGCTGTTCGCCTTCGGCATTGCTTTCGCGATGCCGGCCATGATGACGGCGGCGATGGCGCCTTTCCCGCGCAATGCCGGTGCGGCGTCCGCCATGATGGGCTTCCTGCAGATGGGGACAGGGCTTGCCGGAGGGCTATTCTGCGCGGTGATCGGCGATCCGGTCGTCGGGCTCGCCACGGTGGTGCCGTGCCTCGGCGCTATGGCAATCGTGTCTTGGCTCCTGTGGCGACGCTTGCCTGCGCCGGCCTGAAACTCACGTCCAGATCGCGATCGGAAGGCCTTCCGCGTCGATGAGCGGCGGTTCCGGAAAGGGCCGCGCCTCGCCCCTTGTCCGACGCTCGGCGATCAGCAGCATCACGGTCGCGTCGAGAAGGTCGTCTGCGGCGGCGCCGCGCGGCGGCCGTTGTCGCAGGAACGGCTCGGGGACGCCATAGATGCCGAGCAGGTGGCACCGCTCAGCCATGCCCGGCTCGTGCACGCGTCCCTTGACCTTCTTCGGCATTGCCATGGGACGCTCGGCGTTGAGCCGCCAGAACGCGACTTCCGGATGCGATTCGATCACCAGCGGGCGGAGATCCGGCCGATCGCGCAGAAGCGCGTCGAGTTCGCGGATCTTGGGAAATATGGCGAAGGCCTGGATCGAGATGGCCCGCGGCGGATCCGAGGTGGCGCGGGCGACGGCGCTGGCCCGCCGGTGTCGGTCATACCACGCCTCGATGTCGTCGCAGACGGCGTCCTCGGCCAGCACGGCCGCGCGCGAAGGGATCGAGAAGACGCTCGACTGGCGGGCCCCCAGAAGAGGGCGGACCAGGGTTTCCGGCCCGCGGCCGCCCCGGCCGATACGGGCGGGCAGGCCGATCGGCATATCGACGGCGATCGTCGCGTCGGCGAAACGTTCCGCAATCGCAGCGAAGGAAGCGAAAACCGCGGCGTCAAGATCGCCGCTGTCGTCACGCCAGACGGCGATCCATCCGTCCGGGCAGCCGTCGACGCCGACGGCCGCGATGCTCAAGCCCTGCGACCTCTGCCCGGATGGGTCAGGTGCCGCAGCGATACCATCGCCATGGGGTGGGAGAGAGACTCCGCGTCGGTCTCCAAAGTGAGTTCGTCTGCGCCGCGCTTGGTGGTGCGCGCCAGAATCTCGAACACGGCTGCGGTGGTGGTCTGCAGCGCCTTGGCGGAAGCGTGCCCGCTGAGCAGGCGTGCCAGGAACACCGCGCCGGTGAGGTCGCCTAGCCCGTGCGGGGGCTTCTCGATTACCCGATGCTCCACCAGAAGCGCCTCGGAAGGCGTCAGCAGGAGGTTGCCGGTGCCACCCGCCATCAGCGACGGGGCGGAAGTGACCAGCATGGTGGGCGGGCCCGCCTCGAGAGCGGCGGCGATCACTTCCTGCGGCGTATCGAGCTTGGCGCCCGACAGCCATTCGAGTTCGTAGCGATTCGGCGTGGCGATGTCGGCGATCGGCATCAGCTTGTCGCGGATGGCCTCGGCGACCGCGATCGGCACATAGAGACCGCCGAAATCGCCCATGACCGGATCGCAGACGTAAAGCGCCTTGGGATTGCGCGCCTTGACGGCCTTGACGAGCGACGCGATGGCATCAGCCTGGGCGGGATCGCCGATGAAGCCCGACAGCACGCCTGCCACCTCGCCCATCCAGGGAGAGCGCTCAAGGTCCTTCATCAGGGCGGCGAACTGGTCCGGCGGGGGGACGATCTTGGTGCCCTTGCCGTGGCCGAGATGGTAGGGCAGCACGATGGTCGGAACGGCCCACACGGGGAAGCCAAGCGTTTCCAGCGCGAATACGGCGGCCCGGTTGCCGACCGAACCGCGGGCGACATGACTCGATACGACGATGACGGCGCGCGGCGCGTCTGCGTCCCTGTTGTCCATTTTTTTCTAACCGCCGCGAAGCAAATATTGGAAGAAAGTCCACAGGATCAATAGCACGATGGCGAGCGCCAGCGCACGCCCAATTCGCGTTCCCCAGATTTCTATGCGGTCGTCGGGGTCGGCTTCGGCGGCGCTGAAATGATCGCGGGCGCGGCGGGCCATGCGCGCCACTGGCGCGGCCATATCGCTCTCGCGATCCACGCGCTCGAGAATCCGCCTGGCTTCTTCCTCGTCGTTCCGGTCGGCCATTCTGTGCCTCCGGTGACACAATAGCGCGCCCGGCGGCGATTGCACCCCTTGCGTGCGCCGTTTCCTCGTCCGGGGTTTGTGCTAAGGATGAGCCCGCTCAACCCGTCGAGGAGCACCTTCATGATTGCGCAAACCTCCGCACGCTGGTCCGGCCTGCGCGCCGCCGCCGTTCTTGTCCTGCTTCTTCCGCTGCTGTCGGCCTGCGGCTTCAACACGATCCCGACCGCCGAGGAGAAGGCCAAGGCTGCCTGGAGCGAGGTGCTCAACCAGTACCAGCGCCGCGCCGACCTCATCCCGAACCTGGTCGAGACCGTGAAGGGCTACGCCGCTCAGGAGAAGGAGGTGCTGCAGAGCGTCGTGGAGGCGCGCGCCAAGGCCACGCAGGTGACGCTGCCGCCCGACGCGCTCAGCAATCCGGAAGCGTTCAAGGCCTTTCAGGACGGGCAGTCCGGCCTGACCGGCGCGCTCTCGCGCCTGCTGGCGGTGGTCGAGAACTATCCGGACCTGAAGTCGAACCAGAACTTTCTCGCCCTGCAGGCGCAGCTCGAAGGCACCGAGAACCGAATCGCGGTGGCCCGGCGCGACTACATCGAGGCCGTTCGCGAGTACAACACCACGTTGAGGACGTTCCCGTCGCTTCTGTGGGCGAAGCTGTGGTTCACCAGCAACGAGCCGTTCCAGAACTTCACCGTGGCCGAGGACAAGATGGAGACGCCGAAAGTGGACTTCGGCACCAAGCAGGGCGGATAGGCCCGGCTGCCATGCTGGACACGTCCGGCGATGCACCTTTGCGCACCCTCTTCTGGCCGGCCGGCTGGACGGGGGTGCGAAGGATCATATCGGCATGGATCCTCTTTTTTGCGCTTCTCCTACCCGTCTCCGCGGCCGATCTTCCCACTCTCACCGGACGCGTGGTCGACGATGCCGGCCTGATTGACCCGGCGACGAAGGCGGCCCTGGTCGCCAAGCTGGCAGCCTTCGAGAAGAAGTCGTCCGACCAGATCG
>JAEUMA010000053.1 GCA_016793565.1 Rhizobiaceae bacterium | reverse complement strand
GCGCTCCTGACCGGCGCGGCCGCCACGATCGTGCGGCTGGCCGGCGTGAGCGCGGCCACCGCGATGGTCGGCGGAGCTCAGGCGGCGGGCAAGCGGCCGCCCAACGTCCTGTTCATCCTGGCGGACGATCTGGGCTGGGCCGATGTCGGCTTCCACGGGTCCGACATCAAGACCCCGAACCTCGACCGGCTGGCGGAGACGGGCGCACGACTGGAGGAGTTCTACGTGCAGCCGATGTGCACGCCGACACGCGCCGCCTTCATGACCGGCCGCTACCCGATGCGGTACGGGCTGCAGACTGCCGTCATCCCGTCGGGCGGCACCTACGGTCTGGCGACCGACGAATGGCTGCTGCCGCAGGCGCTCAAGGAGGCCGGCTACGCGACGAACCTGGTGGGCAAGTGGCATCTCGGCCATGCCGACCAGAAGTACTGGCCGCACAACCGAGGCTTCGAGTTCACCTACGGTCCGCTGATCGGCGAGATCGACCATTTCGAGCATTCCTCGCACGGCGTGAAGGACTGGTTCCGCAACGGCGAGCCGCTCTCGGAGGAAGGCTACGACACCAATCTTTTTGGCGCGGAGGCCGTGCGGGTCATCGAACAGCATGACCCCGAAAAGCCGCTCTTCCTCTACCTCGCCTTCACGGCGCCGCATACGCCCTACCAATCGCCGGAAGCCTATCAGGCGCTCTATCCGGAGATCGCCGACCCGCAGCGCCGGGCCTATGCCGGCATGATCACGGCGATGGACGAGGAGATCGGCAACGTGCTGAAGGCGCTCGAAAGCCGCGGTATGCTGGAGGATACGCTGATCTTCTTCATGAGCGACAATGGTGGCACACGCTCCAAGATCTTCGCCGGGGAGGGCGCCGTGGCCGGCGAACTGCCCCCCAACAACGGCCCATATCGCGACGGCAAGGGCACTCTCTATGAAGGTGGCACCCGTGTGGTCGCGCTGGCCAACTGGCCGGGGCGCATCAAACCGGGCATCGTCAACGAGATGATGCACATCGTCGACATCTACCCGACCATCGCAGGTCTCGCGGACGCGTCGCTGGAGAAGACGAAGCCGCTCGACGGCATGGATGTCTGGGCGTCGATCAGCGAAGGCGCGGCGTCTCCGCGCGACGAGATCGTCTACAACATCGAACCTTTCCGGGCGGGCGTGCGCCGCGGCGACGACAAGCTGGTGTGGGTGCCGCTGCTGCCTGCCCGAGTGGAACTGTACGATCTGGCCAAGGATATCGGCGAGACCACCAACGTCGCCGACGCCAACGCCGAAAAGGTCGCAGAGCTGCAGCAGCGTATCCTCGAACTATCCAAGCAGGCCCAGCCGCCACTGTTCCTGTCGGAGATGGTCAGGCTCGGATTGACCGCATCCCCCGCATTTCCGGACGGTGACATGTCGCTGGTCGGAGCCGGCGCGGACTGATCGCAGACTCGCCTCGGGCGAGCCGCTAGGCACGTTTGCACGGAAGAGAGTCGTCGGACGGGGGCGCGTCGCCAGGACGCCGCCCCCGTCTGCGTTTCCCATACAGTTTGCGCGCTTTCCAGGCGGGCGGCATTCGAACAAGCATTGAACCGTTCGCGGAGTGGTGCTATTTCGATGTACGGACATAACGGACAAAACTATGCACGGCTCCCTAGGCATTACCGGCCGGATAGACCGCTCGTCGCCGGAACCCTACTACATGCAGTTGTCCAGGCTGGTCGAAGCCCAGATCGAGGCCGGCGACTTCGCCGCCGGCGACAGGCTGCCCAGCGAGACTGAACTGTGCCGAAGCTTCGACCTGGCGCGTTCGACCGTGCGGGAAACGCTACGCAGTCTGCAGGACCGCGGCATCATCAAAATGGTGCCGCGCCGCGGCGCCTTCGTGGCAGGCCCGAAACCGGCCGGCTGGCTGCTACAGGTCGCCGAAGGCTTCTTCGAGGGCAAGGTCGACCACGAAAACGAAAGCGTGGAGACACGCGTGCTATCGGCCGGTCTCAAGGCCGCGCCGCCGGACGTGCGCGAGGCGCTCGGGCTGCCGGAGGGTGCACAGGTATACGTGTTGCGGCGCCTGCGCAGCCTCGACGGCAAGACGGCGATGTACTCCATCAACTATCTGCTGCCGGAACTGCAGCCGATCATCGAGGAGAGCGCGGTCATTCGCGGTCGGGGCTCTCTCAACAGGCTACTGCGCGAGGCCGGTTACCAGCTCGCCGGCGCCCGGCGCAGTGTCGAGGCGGTGTCGGCCGACGACGACCTCGCGAAGAAGCTCGGCGTGGCGGAGGGCGATCCGCTGCTCCTGGTCACGTCGCAGTCGTGGGGGCCCGACAACCGGGTCTTCGACCATTACACGTCCTGGCTGAGAAGCGATGTCGTGAAAGTCACCGTCGTGGCCAAGGCCGCCGAGGGCTGACGCACCTTTTTCGCCGGCTTCACCGCCATCCGTGATCGACCTGTGTCCGGCGGCAGTTCGCCGGCAGCCGGACGGTTGCCAATTTAACTCTGGAGGAAACTATGAAACTCTTCGAACTTAAGGGCGACGTCGCCTTCGTCACTGGAGCAGGCAGCGGCATCGGACAGAGCATTGCGCTCGGATTGGCGGAGGCGGGCGCCGACGTCGCCCTGTTCGGGCGCGAGAGCAAGTCGGCGGGTCTGTCTGAGACAGCGGACCGCATCCGGGCGATGGGCCGCAAGGCCCTGGTCCTTTCGGGAAGTGTCACCGAAAAGGGCGATCTCGACCGTGCGATCGACACGGTGGAGCGGGAGCTAGGGCCGCTGACCGTGGCGGTCAACAATGCGGGCATCGCCTTCGCGGAAAAGGCCGAGAAGCTGACGCTGGAGCAGTGGCATCGCCTCTACGACACCAATGTCGTCGGCGTGTTCCTGTCATGTCAGGCGGAGGGCCGTGTGATGCGGCCGCGCAGCAAGGGTCGCATCATCAACATCGCCTCCATTTCGGGCACCATCGTCAACCGGGGCATCGACCAGGTCCACTACAACTCGTCCAAGGCGGCGGTCATCCAGATGTCGAAGAGCCTCGCGATGGAGTGGGCCGACCAAAATATCCGCGTCAACGTCATCAGCCCAGGCTACACGCGCACGCCGATGAACATTCGGCCGGAGGTCGCCGACCAGATGAAAATCTTCGAGGGCGACACGCCGATGCAGCGCTCGGCCAGCCCCGACGAGATGGTCGGACCAGCGATTTTCCTGGCGTCGGAAGCGTCGTCCTTTGTCACCGGCATCGACCTGATCGTCGACGGCGGCTTCATCGTCTGGTGATCAAACCGCTTGCGTAGCGAATATACGTATGGTACGTCTTGTACCTACAAGATGGACAAAACGTCGGCCTCGGGTTGACCCGTCCCGCTTGTGGTGGAGGAGCGCAGCATAGAACGCGGGCATGGTCAGGCGTGACGCCGGGCCTGGAGCCTTTGGCGTTGGTCGGCGGACTCCGCCTCGATTTCATGCTGTGAGGGCGCGCCGGTGCGCCGGACAAGTGGAGGAATTATGTTGAATTGGAAAACGGGCGTCGCTGCTGCGGTGATGACCCTTGGTTTTGCTTTCGGCGCGCAGGCGCAGGAGTATAAGCAGGTCGATCTGGTCAAGCCGATCGACAAGAAGCTCACCTTCATCTTCATCCCGAAGCTGATCCATCCCTGGTATGAGGAACTCGAGAACGGCGTGAAGTTCGCCGTCGAGGAAGCCAAGAAGGAAGGCATCGAGATCGAGTATGTGTGGGACGCGCCGCCGCAGGCGGAAGTCGACGAGCACAACCGCCGCATCGAGACCGACATCGGCCGCAAGCCCGACGGCCTCGCTGTGTCCTGCCTCGACCCGGCGACGAACATCGCGCTGATCGACGAGGCGATCGCCAACAAGCTGAACGTCATCACCTTCGATACGGCCTGCGATCCCAAGTATCCGTTCGTCGGCCATCGGCAGGACGAGCAGGACGGCCGTGACCTGGCCAACTTCCTCGCCGACAAGCTGGGCGGCAAGGGCAAGGTCGGCATCCTTTCGGGCAGCCTGACGGCGCCCAACCACATCGCCCGCGTCAAGGGTTTCAAGGACGAGATCGCCACCAAGTATCCGGACATGCAGGTCGTGTTCGAGCAGCCCGACAATGACAGCCTCGAGACGGCCGTCACGCTCACCGAAAACGCGCTGCAGGCCAATCCGGACCTGGCCGGCATGTTCGGCGCCAACGCGTCGGCGCCGATCGGAGCGGGTCGCGCCGTGCAGGCCGCCGGCATGACCGGCAAGACCCTGGTGGTCGGCATGGATGCGCTGCCGGAGACGGTCCAGCTCATCAAGGACGGCGTGGTCGTCGGCGTAAAGTCGCAGCGCCAGTGGGAGATCGGCTACTGGGCGGTGAAGTACCTGACCGCCCTGAACCAGAACCACACCATTCCGATGGATCACCCCACCGGCTCGGTGGTGATGACCAAGGAAACCTTCTCGAAGTAGTCTACCGCTTCCTCCCAGGAGCCGGCTGGCCGGGGCCTTGCCCTGGCCAGTCGGACGCTGGCCGAAACGGGATCGCCATGTTCACCTCGACGCTAGAAGTCCGCAACGTATCGAAGTCTTTCGGCGCAGCCGTCGCGCTTCGCGACGTGTCTCTCCAGGCCAGGGCCGGAGAGGTTCACGCCGTGATCGGCGAGAACGGCGCCGGCAAGTCGACGCTGATGAATATCATCTGCGGCAATCTCAACGTGACCAGCGGCGAGCTGCTGATCGACGGCAAGTCGATCCATTTCTCTTCCCCGATGGAGGCCCAGCATGTCGGCATCTCCATCGCGCCGCAGGAAATCCTGCTGGCACCCGATCTCACCGTCGCCGAAAACGTCATGCTTGGGCGCCAGCTTGCCACCAAGGGCGTGGTCGACTGGAAGGCGACGCGCGCCGAAGCGGTCCGCCGCCTGGCTGCACTCGATCCGGACATCGATCCCGACGCCAGGGCCGGCAGCATAACCGTCGCGCAGCAGCAGCTGGTGCAGATCACGCGCGCCACGGCGACGGGCGCCCGGCTGCTGATCTTCGACGAACCGACCGCCGCGCTGACGCACAAGGAAGCCGAGCGCCTGTTCGACTTCATCAAGCGCTTTCGCCTGGATGGCGGCGCCATCCTCTACATTTCGCACCGTCTGGACGAGATTCTCGACCTCTCGGACCGGATCAGCGTGCTGCGGGACGGCCGTTACGTGGCCGAACTGGATCCCAAATCGACAACCAGGGACGAGATGATCCAGGCCATGGCCGGCCGTGAGGTCGCCGATCTCGATCTGCGGCACCAGATTCCGGCGCGCATTTCCGACGAGGTCGTGCTCAGGGTTCAGGGGCTTTCCCGCGAGGGCGAGTTCGAAGGCGTCTCCTTCGACCTGCGCAAGGGCGAGATCCTGGCGATCGGCGGGCTGATCGGCTCGGGCCGGACCGAGATGGCGCGCTGCCTGTTCGGCGACCGTCCGCGCAACGGCGGTAGTGTGGAGGTGTTCGGCAAGCCGGCGAACTTCACCTGTCCCGCCGACGCCATTCGCGCTGGGCTTGTCTACCTCCCCGAGGAACGCAAGCACGACGGCATCTTTCCGCAACTGAGCGTGGCCGAGAACATCGCTATGCCCAACCTCAAGCAGTTCATCGACTGGACCGGGATCGGCTGGCTCAAGGTCGTGGGCGCGGCCGAGGAATACATCCGTTCGATTCCCATCAAGGCGAACTCGCCGTACCAGCTCATCTCCAACCTTTCCGGCGGCAACCAACAGAAGGCGATCCTGTCGCGCTGGCTGATGAGCCACTGCCGCATCCTCATTCTCGACGAGCCGACACGCGGTATCGACGTCAACGCCAAGCGCGAAATCCAGAAGCTGCTGCGCGAACTGGCCCAGCAGGGCCTCTCGGTCGTCTACATCTCGTCCGAGCTGCAGGAGATCATCGATGTTTCGGACCGTGTCGTCCTCATGCATGAGGGCAAGGTGCGCGGCGTCGTGCCCACGGAAGGCGCCACGCAGGAAAGCCTGCTCGCCGTCGCGATGAGCTAGACCAGGGATTATGTGACAATGAGCGCAAACCAGAACACCTTGGGACGCATTTCCGGAGCGGTCGGCCGCTTCGAGGCGATTGGCATCGTCGCCGCCCTGCTCATCCTGTGCATCGCGCTTACGCTTTCCGTCGATACGTTCGCGACCAGCTACAACATGACTGTCGTCATCCGGCAGGCTTCGTTCGTCGGCATCATCGCGCTCGGCCAGACGCTGGTGCTGCTGATCGGCGGCATCGACTTGTCCGTCGGCGCCGGCGCCGGGCTTTCGGCGATCTTCGGGGCGCTGCTTCTGACCGCGCTCGGCGTGCACCCCTATCTGGTGATACCGCTGACCTGTCTGTTCGGCTTCGCGCTCGGCCTGATCAACGGTGCGCTGGTCGCCTATGCGCGGCTCAACCCGTTCATCGTGACGCTGGCATCGTGGGAGATTTTCGCCGGCGCCACGCTGGTCATCACTCAGGGCAACCCGATCCGCCCCCTCGGGCCTGTATTCGGGTGGTTCGGCAAGGGCGACATCCTCGGCGTGCCGGTGCCGGTGGTGGCCTTCA
>JAEUMA010000454.1 GCA_016793565.1 Rhizobiaceae bacterium | reverse complement strand
ACGGGTGAGCAGCGATCTCAAGCGCTTCACCGAGAACACCGTGCGTACCCCGGCGCAGCTGCGCGCAGACCTCGCGCTGATTCGCCAGCGCGGCTATTCGGAGACGAACGGCGAATACCGCGCCGGCGTTCTGGGCTACTCCACCGCCATCCGCAGCCCGTCGGGCGAGGTGATCGGCGCGATCGGCGTCGCCGGACCGGAGGAACGCATGCGCGCGCGCGATGTCTCCAAGACCATCGCCGCCGTGCTCGCCGCCGGGCGGCGCATCGAGGCCGATCTCGGCTTCGGACCGCAGGAGCCGTTCGCCGAGGAGCAGGCGCCTGCCGCGCGTAAACCCAACGGCAAAGGCAGGCGGGAAACCCCGGCCTACGAATAGAGCGGTTCGCTCCCGCCCTCAGACCTTCGACAGTTTCCGCTCTGGATCGAAGAACGGCATCGGCACGACGGTGGCGTCGAGCTGCGTCTCGCCTGCGGCGATCTTGAGCGCGGTGCCCGGCGCGGCGGCCACCGTCTCCAGGAAGGCGATGGCGATCGGATGGCGCAATTCGGGCGACAGCGTCGCCGACGTAACGAAGCCTACGTCGCGCGTTCCCACAAGCACGCGGTCGCCGTCGATCGGCACGGCCGGACCGGGAAGGCTCAAGCCGACGAGCTGGGTCTGGGGACCGGCCTGCTTCGCCCGCACCAGGACGTCCCTCGCGCGATAGTCGCCCTTGGCCTCGTTGATCATCCAGCCGAGCCCGACCTGAGTCGGGTTGTGCTGCCAATCGAAATCGTGGCCGAAATTGAGGATCGACGCCTCCATGCGCCGCAGGTTGAGCGCACGGCTGCCGGAAAGCTTTACGCCGGACGGGCGCGAATGGTCCCATAGGTCGGCGAACATCCGCGCTCCGTGCTCGACCGGAACATAGATGTCGTAGCCGAGCTCGGCCGTGTAGCCGGTGCGCGAAATGACCACCGGCGCGCCGCAGACTTCGGTCTCGACGGACCAGTAGAACGGCACCCGCGACAGGTCCGCCGCGCAGACCTTCTGCAGAATGTCGCGCGACTGCGGCCCCTGGATGCTGGCGACGTGGATGGTGTCAAGGTGGCTCTTGATGGTCACGCGCTTGCCCTGCGCGTTGGCGTAGATCCACAGTTCGGAATTGCCGGGGCCGCCGATCCACCAGAACTTCTCCGCCGAGAAGCGGATCAGCACCGCGTCCTCGACGATGCCGCCGAAGTCGTAGCACATGATAGCGTAGTAGCACTGGCCGTCCTTCATGCGTGTGAGGTCGCGCGGCACCAGGCTGTCCATCAGTGCCAGCGCGTCCGGTCCGGAGATTTCGATCACTTCCTCGCCGGTCACGTCCCAGAGGCCCGCGACCTTGCGGCAGGCCCAGTATTCCTCGACCGGATCGGTGAAATAGTCCGGCTTGAGATAGGTGTTGTGCAGCTTGAAATTCGTCGCCACAGCCCCGATCGTCGGGTAGAAGGCGGTGCGCTTCAGGCCCGAGCGCGAACGCATGTTGGTGCGCGCATAGGGCGGCACGCCGGTTACGCTCGCGAATTCCGTGCGCGCGAAGGGCACGCTTCTCGTGGCTTCCATCTCAGGTCTCCGTTCAGGCCGGCTGTGTTTCGGGAGGCGGACCGGCGTCGATGCGCGGCACGGCCTCCAGCAGTTGGATCGTGTAGGGGCTCTTCGGCGCCGAAAGCGTCGTCTCGGTGTCGCCCAGTTCGCAGAACGCGCCCTGCCTCAGCACGCCGATGTCCTGGGCGAACCAGCGAACCACGGCAAGGTCGTGCGAGATGAAGAGGTAGGTCAGCCCACGCTCCCGCTGCAGCGTCTGCAGCAGCTGGAGGACGCTCGCCTGCACGGAAACGTCGAGCGCCGACAGGATTTCGTCGCAGATGATCAGTTCCGGCTCGGCCGCCAGCGCCCGCGCGATCGCCACGCGCTGGCGTTCGCCGCCCGAAAGCTGGTGCGGCCGGCGGTCCGCATAAGCCGGGTCGAGCCGCACCGCCTGCAAAAGCTCGATCACGCGGGCTTCGCGCGCAACCGCATCGAGCCGGGAGAACATGCTGAGCGGCCGCGCGAGAATGCTGCGCACGGTCTTGCGCGGATTGAGCGAACTGTCGGGGTTCTGGAAGATGATCTGGATTTTTCGCCGCAGCAGCGTCGACCTCTGCCGCGCCAGCGCAGGCAGGGCTTCGCCGTTGAAGCGGATGGCGCCGGCGCGCGGCCGGGTGAGGCCGGCGACCGCGCGCGCGATGCTCGACTTGCCGCTGCCGCTTTCGCCGATCAGGGCGAAGGTCTTGCCTCGCTGCACGGCAAAGCTCACGCCCTTCACGCTGTCGGCATCGGCGGGCGGTTTGCCCAGGCCGAACAGCGGCCGGCGGGCGTAGCTGACGGCCAGCCGGTCGATCTCGAGGAGGTTTGGCGCGTGACGGGGCGGCGGCGCCTCGATGCGCCCGGCGGGCGGCCTGTCGAGGCGCGGGACGGCCGCGATCAGGTCGCGCGTGTACTCCTGCCGCGGATCCGCGAACAGGCTGGAAGTATGCGCCACCTCCACCAGCCTGCCCTTCTGCATCACAGCCACGCGCTCGCAGATCTGCGCCAGAGACGCCAGATCGTGGCTGACATAGAGCATGGAGACCGCCGTCTCGCGCTTCAGCGCGGCCAGCAGTTCCAGGATGCGCTTCTGGGTGGTCACATCGAGCCCGGTCGTCGGTTCGTCCAGGATCACAAGGTCCGGCCGGCAGGCCAGCGCCATGGCGATGGCGACGCGCTGCTGCTGGCCGCCGGAGAGTTCATGCGGGTAACGCCGCGCCGCGGCGACCGGGTTTGGAATGCCGACGGAATCGAGCAGTTCGACCACGCGGGCGCCGACCCCCTGCGGCGTCTCCACCGCGTGGAAGCGCAACATCTCGGCCACCTGCCCTCCCACCTTCATCGACGGCGTGAGGCTGGCCATCGGGTTCTGCGGCACGAAACCGATCGAGCGGCCACGTACCGAGAGCAGTTCGCCGGCCGGCATAGCGAGGATGTCGCGGCCGCGAAACAGCACCTGTCCGCCGACCCGGCTGGCGCCGCGCCGCTCGCCGAGCAGCGTGTAGGCTACCGTAGTCTTGCCGCTGCCTGACTCGCCGGCGAGCCCGAGCGCCTCGCCATTGCCGATCTCCAGCGAGACGCCGTCCACGGCGCGCGTCCAGCCGCGCTCGCCGTGGTAGTCGACGGTGAGATCCCTGATCTGCGCGACCGGCCAGGAGGACGCCATCACTTCGCCACCGCAGCCGATCCCTGCCGGTCGATCAGCCGCGACAGGCTGTCGGCAAAGAGATTGATGCCGATGACCAGCACCGCCATGGCTCCGGCGGGCGCCAGCACCGGCCACAGCGAATTGACGGCGTTAGCCCGCGCCTCGTTGATCATCAACCCCCATTCCGGCGTCGGTGGCGGGGCGCCGAAACCGAGGAAGCCCAGCGATCCGATGAAGATGATGGCGAAGGCCGAGCGGATCGCGAACTCAACCAGCATGACGCCGCTGATGTTCGGCAGGATCTCGCGCAGGCAGATGCTGAGCGTCGATTCCCCGCGCGCCAGCGCCGCGGCTATGTAGTCGTTGGTGACCACCCCCAGCGTGGCGGCGCGCGCTACCCGCGCCACGCGCGGCGTGAACAGAAAGGCGACGGTCACCACCACCAGCCACAGGCTGTTGCCGACCGCGCTGATGATCAGCAGCGCCAGCACCAGCGTCGGGATGCTGATCAAGATGTCGACCACGCGCATGCCGACCTCGTCGACCCAGTTGCGCAGGTAACCGAAGATCACGCCGATCAGCCCTCCCGCCAGCACCGCCAGCACCGTCGCGGAAAAGGTCATCGCCAGCACCGGACGCGTGCCCAGCACGACGCGGCTGAAGACGTCGCGGCCGAGATTGTCGGTGCCGAACGGATGCTGCAGCGAAGCGCCGGCGAAGGGCTCGCCGGTAAGGATCTGCGATGCGCCGAAAGGCGCCCACCAGGCTCCGGTCAGCGCCACGAAAACATAGGTGAGGATGATGGCCGCGCCCACCCAGCCGCTGGCCGAAAGGCCGGCTCCGCGCCGGACTGTTCCTGCTTTCTGCGATGGGGCGGCGCTATCCGAAACGGCCATGCTAGCGCAGCTTCGGATTGAGCAGGATGACGAGGATATCCGCGACCAGGTTGGTCGCGATATAGGCGCCGGTCATCACCATGCTGATCGCCAGGATCACGGGCACGTCCTTGTGGCTGATCGAATCGACCATCAGCCGGCCGATGCCCGGAAACTCGAACACCGATTCCACCACAACGACGCCGCCGATCATCCAGGCCACGTTGAGCGCGGTGATGTTGATCGCCGGCCCGAGCGCGTTGGGCAGCGCGTGGAACAGCAATACGCGTCGCTTCGGCAGGCCCTTCAGTCGCGCCATCAGCACGTAGCTGGACTCCAGCACCTCGATCAGGCTTTCGCGCATCATGCGCACCGCATAGGCCGACATGGCCGCGACGATGGTAATCGTCGGCAGCGCGATCAGCTCCAGCAGTTCGCCGAAGCTTCGGGCCTGGTCGATCAGCGCCAGCGGCGGCAACCAAGCCAGCTTGATGGCGAAGACGGAGATCAACAGGATGCCGATGACGAATTCGGGCAGGCACATCAGCACCAGCACGACGACGGAGATCGCATGATCGACCGGCTTGCCGCGGTGGATCGCCGTCAGCACGCCCAGCGTGATCGATACCGGGATGTAGAGTAGCAGCGCGAGGCCCGAAAGCAGCGCCGTATTGGCAATGCGCGAGGAGATGTAGTCCGCCACGGGCCGCTCGGCGACGAGCGAGGTGCCCATATCGCCGGAGAGGAAGGCCGTCAGCCAGCGCAGGTAGCGCTGGCCGGCGGAGAGGTCGAGATGCAGCTTCTCGCGCAGCAGGGCGAGCGCTTCGGGCGTGGCGTTGCGGCCGAGGATGCGTTCGGCCGCGTCGCCTGGCAGCATCTCCACGCACCAGAAGATGATGACCGACACGGCGAGAAGGCTGATGAGCGCTATCCCGAACCGTGTCAGCACCATGCGTGACATGCGCGCAGGCTAGCCGATCGAGACTTCGGAGAAGTCCTTGGTCGACTGCTGCGGGTGCAGCTTCCATCCGGTGACGTTGGCGCGCGTTGCGCCGAGAGCGTCCGGGAACATCGAGATGATCGCGCCGCCGTCGTCGCGCAGCAGTGCCTGGGCCTTCTGGTAGAGCTCGGTACGCTTGGCGACGTCCAGCGTGGCACGCGCCTCGTGGATGAAGCCGTCGAACTCGGGACGCTTCCAGCGCGTCTCGTTCCAGTCGGACGTCGACAGATACGGCGCCGCCAGCGCGTCGTCGGCGCCGCGGCCGGACCAGGACGAGCACACGAAGGGCTGCTTCAGCCACACCGCGCTCCAGTAGTCGTTGGCCGGCGCCTTGTTGAGCTTGACGCGGATGCCCGCTTCCGAGGCCATAGCCTGGTAGAGCGTCGCCATCTCGATGAAGCCGGGCGTGGTTTCGGACGTATAGAGCTCGACGTCGATGCCGTCCGGATGGCCGGCCTCGGCCAGCAGCGCCTTGGCCTTCTCGATATCGCGCGCCCGCGTCTCGACCTTCAGCGCATACTGGATCCACGGCGCCACCGGATTGTCGTCGCCGATATTGCCGTAACCGCGCAGCACCAGCTGCAGCATCTGCTCGCGGTCGACCACATACTTCATGGCCTGGCGCACGCGCACGTCGTCGAAGGGCGGCGTGTCGGTCCAGCAGCTCATCGTGAGAACGAAGGGCGAGCGCGTCTTTACAACCTTGACGTCGGCGCTCTTCTCCAGCTCGGCGATGCCGGCGCGGCCGAGATCCCAGACGAGGTCGATCTGGCCGGACTGGATCGCCGCGATGCGGGCGGATTCCTCGGGGATCGCCCGCAGCTCGACCGCGTCGACCTTGGGCAGGCCGGCGCGCCAGTAGTTCTCGTTCTTGACGAAGGTGCTGACGTCCTCGCCCGGCACGAACTTCTGCACTTTGAACGGCCCGGTGCCGATGCCTGCGGTGCGCAGCTCCGACTCCGGCTGCCCGTCGCGTAGGATGTAGGTGAAGCGGTTGGCGATCAGGGCCGGGAACTCGACCGTCGCGTTCTTCAGCTTGAAGCGCACCGTGTGGTCGT
>JAEUMA010000452.1 GCA_016793565.1 Rhizobiaceae bacterium | reverse complement strand
TTGCGGATTTCGCGCATGCTGGACGAACTTGGCGGGCGCGGTTTTCAGGATCTCGCGCAGCATTCCCGGCTCGAATCGCACCAGCACGCCGTCGACGGAAGCGCCGGCCCGGCGCCAGTGGTCCAGCGCGACCGGATCGTCTCGAAACTCTATGCCGATCTCCGCCAGGATGCGATCCGCCGTCTCCTCGATGCGAAGCAGGCTCTCCTCGGACAGGATGTCGTAGGTCGGAATGTTGCGCAGGATGTAGGGCCGGCCGACGCCGGCTGAGCCGTGCGCACGCTGCTCCCGCCGCGCCAGCCGTCCGCCGCGCTCACGTCGCGGCGCGGCCAATGTCTCCGCTGCATCCATCGAGCCCATGGCCATCTCCCGTCAATGCCTGCCGGATGTTAGACGATGGGCGCACGGTTTGGATATCCCGCGCGGCACACCATCTGTTCGAAAGGCGTCAAGGAGCGAGCATGACGGAAACCCTGTCGCTGGACGACATCGAACGGCTGAGTTTCGACGTCCTGCGGCGTGTCGGCGCTTCCGAAGCGGCGGCGCGTTCCCTTGCCGCCGCGACAGCAGCCGCTGAGGCGGAAGGCCAGCGCAATGTGGGCCTTGCCCATCTGCCAGACTATCTCGACGGCTATCGACACGGCCGCATCCGGGGCGGGGCCGTGCCGAACCTTGTCCGTCCGGCTCCGGCGATGTTCGTTTCGGACGCAAACGGCGGCCTTGCCCACCAAGGCTTCGACCTCGCTGCGGACGATCTGGCGGCGGCGGCGCAAACATTGGGCCTTGCGCTTTTCACCCAGAGAAATGCGTTCACCTGCGGGGCGGTCGGCTATTTCGCGCACCGCCTCGCCATGCGCGGGCTGGTCGCGCTGGCGACGACCAACGGGCCGGCGCTGATGACCGGTTCGGGAGGCGGCAGGCCGGTGTTCTGCACCAATCCACTGGCCTTCGCGGTGCCACGCGGCAGCGGGCGCGTGCTGCTGATAGACCAGTCGAGCAGCGCGACCGCCTATGTCAACCTGCGCGCCGCCGCCGATGCGGGACAGCCGATCCCGGAGGGCTGGGCGGTCGACGCAGAGGGACTTTCCACCACCGATCCGCGTGAGGCCATGCGCGGGGCGCTTCTGGCTTTCGGCGGCAGCCGCGGCGCCAACATCGCGCTGATGGTCGAACTGCTGTCGGCAGGCCTGAGCGGCGCGAACTGGTCTGTCGACGCTCCGCGTTTCGATGCCGGTGCGGAAAGCCCCGGCGCCGGGCTTTTCGTACTCGCAATCCATCCCAACGGCCTCGGCCACGACCTGACAGGCCGGGTCGATACCTACCTGGAGCGCTTATCACACGACTACGGCGTGCATGTTCCAGGCGAGGCCAAGGAAGCGCACCGCGAAAATGCGATCCGCGACGGAATTGAGGTTCCCGCCGACTTGCTGATACGGCTACGGTCGTACATGGACTGATCGGGCACGCACAACCGGCGATTGCCTCTCTGGCGCATCGTTTGTTAAACCGGTTTCCAGACGGAGGAACCCATGCTGCCGCAATTCGATCTGCCCGCCGACGGTACCTATGTGGGCCGCGCCTCCGTCCCGGGCCGCCGGCATCCAGCCGTGGTTAC
>JAEUMA010000440.1 GCA_016793565.1 Rhizobiaceae bacterium | reverse complement strand
CGGCCTTGCCGGCGAGGCGGTAGGTCACGCCGATCAGGCCGCGGTCGCGTCCGTTGCCGAGGATGTTGCCGATCAGCGGAAGCTCGCCGAAGATGCGGTTGAGACCATAGGCCGGCATGAAGGTGCCGGTCATGTCCATGCGCCCCTTGGCGTCGTAGAGCGTGCCCTGGAAGGTCGAGCCGATCAGCGGGCCGCGCAGCACGCCGTTGGCGATCCGCAGATAGCCCTCGCCCTTCTCGATCTGGGCGAAGCCGCGCTCGAACTGGGCGCGCGAGACGTCGACATCGCCGCGCACGGCATCGTTCAGGCTGCGGTCGGTGCCGGGCGGCGGGGTCGAGACCAGGGAGCGGATGCGCGGCTCGTCCACGATGTAGAAGTTGCGCGCCTCGACCTGCCCTCGCAGCACGCCGTCGCTGCCTCCGGTGAGCGCCATGCTCATCTGGCCGCCCTGCATATGCGGGTAGATGTCGAGGAAGCGCACAAGAGCGCCGGCGTCGGCCGATTTGACAGTAAGCTTGCGGGAGCCGCCGTCCACGGCGTTGACGGCCGAGACCGCGCCGCCACCATCCGTGGTGGCTTTGAAGCTGAACGTGCCTGGCGCGCTACCGCTGCTCGAATAGTTGAACGAAACGTCGCTCAGCTTCTCGCCGCCGAAGCCGCCCAGGCTTCCGACTCGCATTTCCAGAGTGACGGGCACCTTGCTGCCCGAACCGGCCGCGGCGTCGCCTCCCGAACCGCCTGACGCGACATACTGCTTGATCAGGGCGCGTGCGTCGACCGACGAGCCGCCGATGGCAATGGCATAACCGCGCCCGCTGCGTTTGATGCGCACGGATGCGTCGTCGCCTCGGTTCAGCTTCACGCCGGTCAGGTCGGCGGAGTCCAGGCTGCCGCCGGCGAGGCGAATGGTCCCCTTGGCGCCGAAGGTCGCGCCGGAAAGGTCGACATTGCTGAGAACGATCCCGCCGTCGCGCTCGTCCATGCGAAACGTCATTTTCGCGGGAATGCCTGCGCCCTTGCTCCAGTTCGCCCACGGCAAGGTCAGTTCCGCCTTGGTGAGGTCGGCCGAGACCTCGCGACGGCCGTCGTCGAGGATGTCGACATCGAGTTTGACAGGACCGGACAGCAGGTCGTTGAGACCGGGCGCGATCTTCCTGCGCGCCTGATCGTCCAGCGTCATGGTGATCTGGCGCTTCCTCTGCACCTCGCTCTGTCCGATCGGCTCAGTGAGCGACAGTTCGGCCGTAGCGCCATTGAGCTTGCCCTCGGCTTCCACGATGGCTCGGGTCTTGTCGACGACGAGCGTGCCGTCTGCGTCGGTCAACAACTGGCCGTCGAACTTTCGAGCCAGTGAGAGGTTGTCGTAGGCGAGCGACACCCGCCAGTCGAGAATGTCGCGCGGAATGCCGCGATGAAGCGGGATGTCGGCCTTCACATGCCCTTTGACAATGCCGGCGAAATCGGAGGGCGTCAGGCCGATGTTCTGCAGCGCATTCATAGGCTCGTATGCCGCCAGTTCGGCGACCGCAGCCGCTTCGCCCGAGACATCAATGTCGAGGTCGCCGATTACCGGCCGCTGGTTGGCGTTGCGTATCAGGAGCCGGCCGTCGGTTCCGGCCACAGTATGCCCACTGGGCAAAAAAATGGTGCCCGAGTTGAGACCGATGTCGACATCGGCGCCCCGGAACTCGACCTTGCCGAAGGCGTCGCGCACCGGCGGGATCTGGCCTGTCAGATCGAAGCGCGTGTCGTCTATCGTGACGCTGCCGGACACTTCGTCGCCCGTCAGCGGCACGCCGTTGCCGAGGTGTCCGGGAGCTACGTTCATGACGAGGCGGCTG
Organism: Rhizobiaceae bacterium; assembly: GCA_016793565.1. Classification (GTDB taxonomy): domain Bacteria; phylum Pseudomonadota; class Alphaproteobacteria; order Rhizobiales; family Rhizobiaceae; genus JAEUMA01. The sequence goes on along the minus strand of JAEUMA010000440.1, from coordinate 2,401 downwards.
TCCGTCACGGTGCCGCCGAAAACGTTGTTCAGCACCCAACGGCGCGCGGGAGGCGCGGAAAACCACGGCCAAAGCTGCTTGACGTGGGCTACGGGCATGCCGGCGGCGCTCAGCGCCAGCGAGATCCCCGGCGCCTTGCCGGGCGCGAAGTCGACAGAGAGGGTGCCAAGCGCTTGTCCGGCCCCTCCGCTGAGTTCGATCTGGTCGGCCGTCAGCCGCCTCGCCTGCGGATCGTAGCGCCCGGACACCCGCGCTCCTACGCCCAGCGGCGGCTCCGGCGACTCCGTGGGGGCCAGAACACTGTTTTGGCTCACCAGCTCGAACCGGTATGCGGGCGAACCATCCTGACCGACGGGCACAGGGCCAACCGCGCCGTTGAAATCCAGGCTGGTACGGTCGCTGATGATGCGCAGCCGCTCAATTTCGAGCTTGCCGGCGCCGTTCGCGAGCGTGGTGTCTGCCGCGAACGTGCCGCGCCAGACGCCGAAACGGCCGAAGTCCACGGCAACGGAATCGATCGTTGCATCAAGGTCGATGTGGGACGCCTGCCCTTCGGCGCCCTCACCGCCCGCCAGCGTCAGGCTGAACGCGCCGATCTCGTTGGCCGCTGCCGCCGGCAACGGAGCGGAGCCGTTATCGGCCACCATCGTCTCCGGACGCGCTCCCGTGATCCCGACGTTGAGTGCGCTGACGCGTCCCGAAGCAGGATCGCGGAGCGCGTCGCCGGCCAGCATGATGCGGCGCCCGGAAATTTCGGCCTCCGCCGCGAGCGCCATGCGGCCGGGTTCCGGCACGGTCAGCGCCGCCCGCGCGAGGGTGATCGTTTGGCCGGACGCCGCGGCGGGCAGGTCGATGCGGATGTTGCGAAGCTCGACAGCGTTCGTCGCCCGGCCGGCAAAACCGTCCAACGCCTTGCCGACCCCGGCGAACACAGTTGCCAGCACGCGGTCCGGGTCGATCAGTCCGCGTTCGTCGCGGAGCGAAGCGGCCCAGTCGCGATCCGTCCTGACTGGAAACGCGTCCGGTGCGATCCGTGCGTCGGCGATGGTGGCGCCGCCGAGTTCGACCCTCCCCTGCAGCAACGGCAGCATCCGCAATTCGAACCGGACGGTGCCAGCCTTCAGCAGCGGAGCATTGTCGGAGGCACGCGTGAAGTCGACGTCCGCGATCTCGACCGCTAGCAGGCTGGACCGGTCGAAGGACAGGCCGGTGCTGCCGTGGCTCGCCACCACGTCCACGCCGGTCACGCGGCGCATGGCCTTTTCGGCTTCCGCGCGCATTCTGTCGGCGCCGATGTCGAAGAGCGAACTGGAAAAGACGGCGCCGCCGATGATCAGCGCCACGAGGACGACGAGCGCCGTCGCCGCCTTCGCCATGCGTGGCAATCCCCTTCGACGGCCACGCCCAAGACGAACAGGTGGCCCGGCCTGCTCGCAGGCGGACGGAAGCGAACCGAGGTCGACGATCTCGTCGCGGCGGAAGCGAATCTTCTCGTGTTGGTCGAAGTCCTGCTTCACGAGCAGTTCCGAACCTCGGGCGCGATGGACGAATCCCGCACCAATACTATATCTGCCAACGTTGCGCGTTAACCTCCATCAAAGGCGATGACATGACCATCGACGTAGGCCACAAGGCTCCCCTGTTTGAACTGCCGCGCGACGGCGGAGGTTCCATCAATCTCGCCGATCTGCACGGCAAGCCCGTCGTGCTCTATTTCTACCCCAAGGACGACACCAGCGGCTGTACCGTAGAGGCCAAGGATTTCTCCAATCTGAAGGCCGAATTCGCCAAAGCTGGGGCGACGGTGATCGGCATGTCGCCCGACAGCGCCAAGAGTCATGCGAAATTCAAGGCCAAGCACGATCTCAGTGTCGACCTCGTCGCCGACGAGGAGCGCAAGACGCTAGAGGCGTACGGCGTGTGGGTGGAAAAAAGCATGTACGGCCGCAAGTACATGGGCGTGGAGCGTTCCACCTTTCTCATCGGCGCCGACGGCAAGATCGCCAAGGTCTGGCGCAAAGTGTCCGTGCCCGGCCATGCCACAGCTGTGCTGGAGGCCGTTCAGGCGCTCTGAACGCTTCATCCTACTATGACATTCGAAAGCCCGCCGCCGCGCGGGCTTTTTCTTTGCCGCCGACGCGCCTTGCGGCCGAAACGCTTCGCCGAAAAGCTTTGTTAACCCTAACGATGTGTAATCAAACGGCACTGGTTCTCAGTCCCTGGAAGCTCCGGTCCCGTGAAAAACGCAGGTCATTCGTCCGTCTTTGGCAAGCGCAAGGAACTCCACACCGTCATCATTGCGCGCGGTGACAAGATCCGACATTTCCAGATTCGCCCCTGGGTGGCGGGAATTGCCGGCGTGGCGTTTGCCGCGCTGACGGCGGGCTATCTGCTCGCCACC